>NZ_JBACFR010000034.1:0-8798 GCF_056262345.1 Homoserinimonas sp. | reverse complement strand
ATCGAGCTGCACGAGCACGGCATCCTCGAGAAGTACGGCGTCGAACTCATCGGAGCCAACTTCGAAGCGATCAACAAGGGCGAAGACCGCCAGATCTTCAAGGAGCTTGTTCTCGAATGCGGGGCAGACGTTGCGCGCTCGCACATCGCCCACACCGTAGAAGAGGCGATCGCCTTCGCCGAAGATCTCGGCTACCCGCTCGTTATCCGCCCGTCCTTCACGATGGGTGGCCTCGGCTCAGGCTTCGCCTATGACCGCGAAGAGCTTGTGCGCATGGTTAGCGACGGACTGCACCAGAGCCCGACGACCGAGGTGCTGCTTGAGGAATCCATCCTCGGCTGGAAAGAGTACGAGCTCGAGCTCATGCGCGACACTTCGGACAACACCGTCGTGGTGTGTTCGATCGAGAACGTCGACCCTGTCGGCGTGCACACGGGAGACTCGATCACGGTTGCTCCGGCGCTGACCCTCACCGACGTCGAGTTCCAGAACCTGCGCAACATCGGCATCGACATCATTCGCGCCGTCGGTGTCGATACGGGCGGATGTAACATCCAGTTCGCCATCGACCCCGCGACGGGCCGCGTGATCGTGATCGAGATGAACCCCCGCGTATCGCGTTCAAGCGCGCTTGCGTCGAAGGCAACCGGATTCCCGATCGCCAAGATCGCTGCGAAGCTCGCAATTGGTTACCGTCTCGACGAGATCCCCAATGACATCACCAAGGTCACCCCGGCGAGCTTTGAGCCGACGCTCGACTATGTCGTCGTCAAGGTTCCTCGCTTCGGCTTCGAGAAGTTCCCCGCCGCCGATACGACGCTGACGACAACGATGAAATCCGTCGGCGAGGCGATGGCTATTGGGCGCAACTACGCGACCGCCCTGCAGAAGGCTTTGCGTTCGCTCGAAAAGCGCGGATCGTCGTTCCACTGGAACGGGGATGCCCGCTCCAAGGATGAGCTCCTCGCCGTGGCAGCCGTTCCGACGGATGGGCGCATCATCACGGTGCAGCAGGCTCTTGTCGCCGGCGCCACGAGCGAAGAGGTCTTCGCCGCGACGGGGATCGACCCCTGGTTCATCGACCAGATCGTTCTCATCAACGAGGTGGCGGCGGATGTCGCCGACGCAGCAGAACTCGACGCGCGGGTTCTTCGGCATGCCAAGGAGCACGGGTTCAGCGATGCCCAGGTGGCGCAGCTGCGTGGGTTGCCCGAGGCTGAGGTTCGCGAGCTGCGTTATGCGCTCGGCGTTCGCCCCGTCTTCAAGACGGTAGACACGTGTGCGGGGGAGTTCCCGGCCCTGACGCCGTACCACTACTCCAGCTACGAGCAGGAGACCGAGGTTGTGCCAAGTGACCGCCGCAAGGTGATCATTCTCGGCTCGGGACCGAACCGCATCGGCCAGGGAATCGAGTTCGACTACTCCTGCGTGCACGCGTCGTTCGCACTGTCGGACGCCGGTTTCGAGACCATCATGGTCAACTGCAACCCCGAGACCGTGTCTACCGACTATGACACCTCCGATCGTCTCTACTTCGAGCCGCTGACGCTTGAGGATGTGCTGGAGATCATCCACGCCGAGAGCGCGAGCGGCGAACTCGTTGGCGTTGTCGTGCAGCTCGGTGGCCAAACCGCTCTGGGTCTCGCCAAGGGCCTCAAAGAGGCCGGAGTACCCATCCTCGGCACGTCACCGGAGTCGATTGACCTGGCCGAAGAGCGTGGACTGTTCCAGGGCATCCTCGACGCCGCCGGTCTTGTTGCCCCGCGCAACGGCACCGCTATCGACATTGCCGGCGCGGTGAGCGTCGCGGAATCGATCGGTTTTCCCGTGCTCGTTCGCCCCTCGTTCGTGCTGGGCGGTCGCGGCATGGAAATCGTTTACGACACCCCTTCGCTGGAGAACTACTTCGAACGCATGGAGGGCCAGGTCGTTATCGCGGATGGTTACCCCCTCCTCGTCGACCGCTTCCTCGATGACGCGGTCGAAATCGACATTGACGCGCTTTACGACGGCGAGCAGCTTTATGTCGGGGGAGTCATGGAGCACATCGAGGAGGCCGGAATTCACTCGGGCGACTCGAGCTGCACGCTCCCGCCCGTAACGCTGGGTCGCGAGCAGATCGCTCGCGTCAAAGAGGCGACTCTTGCGATCGCCGAGGGTATCGGCGTTCGCGGCCTGCTCAACGTTCAGTTCGCGATCGGCGCTGGAGTGCTCTATGTGCTTGAGGCTAACCCGCGCGCATCGCGTACGGTTCCCTTCGTCGCCAAGGCGACGGGCACCCAGATCGCCAAGGCTGCAGCCCGCATCATGGTGGGCACGACAATCGCCGAGCTCATCGCCGAGGGAATGCTGCCCGAGCACGATGGGGCAGTCGTTCCCATGGACTCGCCGGTTGCGGTCAAGGAGGCCGTGCTGCCGTTCAAGCGGTTCCGCACCAAGGAGGGTCGCATTGTCGACTCGGTGCTGGGCCCGGAGATGCGGTCCACGGGCGAGGTCATGGGCTTCGACTCGAACTTTCCCAAGGCGTTTGCCAAGAGCCAGGTAGCCGCGTCCGTTCGACTGCCCCACACGGGAACCGTGTTCGTCTCTGTCGCCGACCGCGACAAGCGCGCGATCGTGCTCCCCGTTGTGCGTCTACAGCAGCTGGGCTTCACGATCTTGGCAACGTTGGGCACCGCCGAAATTCTCAGCCGCAACGGCATTACGGCCGAAATCGTGCGCAAGTACGACCAGGGCGGGGCCGCCGACGGCGAAGAGCCAACGATCGTCGACCTCATCAACGACCAAAAGGTCGACATCGTCATCAACACTCCGAGCGGGCGCAGCGCTCGGGCGGACGGCTACGAGATTCGTGCGGCAGCAGTGGCTGCAGATCTCCCGCTCTACACGACGATCGCGCAGGTTGGCGCGGCCGTTGCCTCCATCGAGTCGATGCGCGAAGGGTTCGACGTCAAGTCTCTCCAGGTGCATGCGGCGGAGCGTGCAGAGCGGCTCGCGCTTGTCGACTAGATTCGGAACCCGCCTCGAGGAGGCCGTCGAGCGCACAGGTCGCCTGTGCGTTGGCATTGACCCACACCCGTACCTGCTCTCATCGTGGGGGCTTTCTGATACCGCGGAGGGCATCCGGGACTTTTCGTTCCGGGTGCTCGACGCGGCGCAGGGTGCTGCGGGAATCATCAAGCCCCAGGTTGCCTTCTTCGAGCGTCACGGCTCGGCGGGGTACGCCGTGCTCGAAGATCTTCTGGCGGCGGCTCGGTCAGCGGGCGTTCTCGTGATTGCGGATGCGAAGCGTGGGGATGTTGGCACGAGCGTCGAGGCCTATGGCCAGGCATGGCTCACGCCGGGCAGCCCGCTCGAGGCGGATGCGATGACCGTGAGCGCGTTTCAGGGTGTCGGTTCGCTCGACGCCGTGCTCGCTCTCGCCGAGTCGAGCGGAAAGGGCGTTTTTGTTCTTGCCGCGACCTCGAACCCCGAATCCGCGCTCATCCAGCAGGCAAAGACCTCCGCCGGCACGAGCGTGTCTTCTCAGATCATCGGCGAGCTGGGGGCGTGGAATACGACCCAGCAAACGGCTCCGGATCAGTGGGGTTCTGCGGGCGTCGTTCTCGGCGCGACCGTAGCGCTCGACGATTATGGGGTCAGCCCACGCGACCTAGAGAACATGCCCATTCTTGCTCCAGGGTTTGGCCACCAGGGGGCTCAGCTTTCTGACCTTCGAACCCTGTTCGGTGACGCATCTCGCTCGGTTCTCGTGAGCGCATCCCGCAGCATCCTCTCGGCCGGACCCGACGGGATCGCTGGCGCCATCGCTGCGCACTCCGAGGAGATTCGGGCAGCGGCATCGAAAGCATCCGGTGCCTAGGATGGCTGAATGCCGAGCCTGACGCCTCCCGAGGTAGACCGTGCTGCCGCCTCGCGGGCTGCGGTCGCCGCACGACGGGCGAGGGCTGAGATCAAACGAGCGATCAGTGCGGGGGAGCGTTCCGCCCGCGACGTCGCGCGACGGGCATGGAATGACCCCGATTCGGCAGAGGCCAGCCTTCGGGTTACGGAGTTGCTCACGAGCATCCCGGGTATCGGCCCGGTTCGCGTTGCGGCCCTGTTGTCTCGCCTTGAGATATCTGATTCAAAACGGGTCGGCGGCCTCGGACGACGCCAAAGAATACGACTGGAGAATTGGTTGACCGAGCGCGAGCACACAGAGCCGACGACGAAGGGACGCCTTGTCGTTCTCGCGGGGCCCACCGCCGTGGGCAAGGGCACGGTCTCGACCTACATCCGCGAGAACTTTCCCAACGTTCACCTTTCGGTCTCGGCGACCACGAGGGCTCCGCGCCCTGGAGAAGTCGATGGTGTCAATTACTTCTTTGTGACGGACGAGGAGTTCGATCGGCTCGAAGAGTCTGGCCAAATGCTCGAGACCGCCACTGTGCACAACGCCTACCGGTATGGCACACCAAAACCGCCGATCGATGAGGCGCTCGCCCAGGGCCAGAGCGTGCTCCTGGAGATCGATATTCAGGGCGCGCGGTCGGTGCGCAAGGTCATGCCAGAGGCGATCCTCGTCTTTTTGCTTCCTCCGAGCTGGGAAGAACTCGTGCGCAGACTGATCGGTCGCGGCACGGAAGGGCCGGAGGAGCAGGCCAGGAGGCTCGCAACGGCGAAGGTCGAGCTGGCGGCCCAAGATGAGTTCGATTACCGTGTCGTCAACCATACGGTCAGCAAAGCGGCCCAGGAAGTCGTAGACTTGATCTCTACGTCTCGCAGCAGCACGAAGGCCGATTGACGGCCACAAGGAGTATTCGACAATGGTCAACCGCACCCAGGGCATCATCGATCCCCCCATCGACGAGCTTCTCTCTAAGGTCGACTCCAAGTACGCA
This sequence comes from Homoserinimonas sp., assembly GCF_056262345.1. Taxonomy (NCBI): domain Bacteria; kingdom Bacillati; phylum Actinomycetota; class Actinomycetes; order Micrococcales; family Microbacteriaceae; genus Homoserinimonas; species Homoserinimonas sp. The sequence goes on along the minus strand of NZ_JBACFR010000034.1, from coordinate 3,915 downwards.
CTCGTGATCTTCGCGTCGAAGCGCGCACGCCAGATCAACGACTACTACGCAGACCTTCACGAGGGAAGCCTGTTCGACAACGTCGGGCCGCTCGTCGACTCGACGATCGACGACAAGCCCCTCACCGTTGCTCTCCACGAGATCAGCGAAGACAAGCTCGTTATCAAGCCGCTCGCCGAATAGCACCCGGTAGGCCTGCCCGCCCTTCGGTCGCGGCAGGCCCGGCCCCGCGGGGCCGTATCCTCGCGAATCGACATCCTGCGGAACTACGCCGATTGAGGAGTGCGCATGCCGACGAGCCCCGCCGCCCTGACCATTGTCGTGGGCATCACCGGAGGCATCGCTGCCTATAAGGCGGTCGGCGTCGTCCGCGGGCTCGTCCTCGAAGGCCACGACGTCCACGTCATCGCCACGGAGGCCGCACTTCGTTTTGTTGGCCGCCCCACGCTAGAGGCGATCAGCAGAAACCCTGTGAACACTGACCTCTACGAGGGTGTCGCCGAGGTTCGACACGTCGCGATCGGCCAGTCGGCTGATGTGATCGTGATAGCTCCAGCGACGGCAAACACGATTGCCAAGCTTGCCGCGGGAATCGCGGACGATCTTCTGGGCAACACCGTGCTCGCGAGCACCGCACCGATCGTCATCGCCCCGGCGATGCACACCGAAATGTGGCAGAACCCCGCCACCGTCGCCAATATGGCGACCCTCCGCACCCGCGGGTTTCATGTTGTGGGCCCCGCGGTCGGTCAGCTTACCGGCGCAGATTCCGGCCCGGGCCGACTTGCTGAGCCCGAGCAAATCATCGAAGCAACTCTCGCCGCGGTTAAGGACCAGGACCTCGCCGGGCGGTCGATCGTTGTCACGGCCGGTGGCACGCGCGAGCCTCTCGACCCTGTTCGCTTTCTTGGAAACCGATCCAGCGGCAAGCAGGGTGTGGCGCTTGCGACCGCCGCAGCAGCCCGCGGCGCAACCGTGACGCTGATCGCCGCCAATCTCGAAGTCGTGCCGCCAGCATCCGTCACCGTCGTGTCGGTTGAATCGGCCAGGGAGCTTCGGAATGCGGTCATCGAGGCTGCGCTGACCGCGGACACAGTGATCATGGCTGCGGCTGTGGCCGACTACCGACCGAGCAGCGTCGCTGAGGGCAAGATCAAGAAGGAGACGCAGGGGGACGAGCTCGTGCTGACCCTCGTTAAGAACCCTGACATTCTTGCCGAAGTCGCGTCGTCGAAGCGGCCAGACCAGGTAATCGTCGGGTTTGCAGCGGAGACCGAGAACGACCCCGAAAAGCTCCTCGAGCTCGGGCGGCAGAAGCTGGCTCGCAAGGGCTGCGATTTTCTCGTGCTCAACACCGTGGGCGTTGGCGTGGTCTTTGCAACAGATCTCAACACCATTACGGTGCTCGACCGCGCCGGGCATATAGTTGCCGAGGCTGCTGGATCAAAGGTGTCAGTGGCCGACCGTATTCTTGATGTGCTCCTCTGACTGACACCGAAGGCATTGCCCCTATGAATGATTCCCTGCGCCTGTTCACCTCTGAATCGGTGACCGAGGGCCACCCTGACAAGATCTGCGATCAGATCTCCGACAGCATCCTCGACGCACTGCTCACGCAGGATCCCCATAGCCGGGTCGCCGTCGAAACGCTGGTCACGACAGGGCTCGTTCACGTCGCTGGAGAGGTGACCACGAGCGGATACGTCGACATCCCCGGCATCGTGCGAGAGGTCATCACCCGCATCGGGTACAACTCTTCCGAGGTCGGCTTCGACGGCAGCAACTGCGGCGTCACCGTGTCTATCGGTGCGCAGTCGCCCGATATCGCTCAGGGCGTCGATCACGCTCTTGAGCAGCGCGAAGGTAGTGCGGTTGATGAGCTGAGTGCGCAGGGTGCGGGCGACCAGGGAATCATGTTCGGCTTCGCAACCAAAGAGACGCCGTCGTTCATGCCGATGCCAATCTGGCTCGCCCACAAGCTTGCGGAGCGCCTTGCAGAGATGCGCAAGGACGGGCACGTCGACTACCTCCGCCCCGACGGAAAGACCCAGGTCACCGTCGGATACGACGGCCACACTCCTCGAACGATCGACACCGTCGTTCTCTCAACTCAGCACGCACCCGGCGTGGGAATCGGCAACCTGACGGCCGATATCAAACAGTTCGTCATCGATCCCGTGCTGGCCGAAGCGGGGCTAGACGACTCCGCCGTCTCGCTCCTCGTGAACCCGACCGGCAAGTTTGAGATCGGCGGGCCCAAGGGTGACGCTGGCCTCACGGGCCGCAAGATCATCGTCGACACCTACGGTGGCGCATCTCGCCACCGCGGTGGCGCGTTCAGCGGGAAGGGCCCGTCGAAGGTCGATCGTTCCGCGGCATACGCCATGCGATGGGTGGCCAAGAACGCGGTCGCAGCGGGGTTGGCCGACAGGCTCGAGGTTCAGGTGGCCTATGCCATCGGCCGCGCTGCGCCTGTTGGTCTCTATGTCGAGTCTTTTGGCACGGGTGCAGTCGCGGACTCTGTGATCATCGACGCGATTCGCAACGTCTTCGATCTCCGGCCTGCCGCGATCATCCGAGACCTCGATCTGCTTCGCCCGATCTACGCCCGTACGGCGGCCTACGGTCACTTCGGCCGAGAGCTCCCCGACTTCACGTGGGAGCGACTCGACCGCGTCGACGACCTGCGTTCCGCCGCGGGCATCTAGCCGTGACGGGCTCGGCACCGGTTGCCCGGGTCCTGATCGATTCACCCCTGCCGCAGCTTGATCGGCTGTTCGACTACGAGATTCCTGAGGAGTTCGCCGCCGATTGCTCCGCCGGAGTACGGGTGCGGGTTCCGCTCAGATCTGCGGGTCGTGTCGCCGACGGCTATGTGATCGAGATTGCAGAACGCGGCGACTATCCGGGCGCCCTGAGCCAGATAGATTCCGTCGTATCCCCGGTCTCTATCCTCGCCCCCGAGGTGTGGGCACTCGCGCGAAAGCTTGCCGATCGTGCGGCGGGCAACGCGAGCGACATCATCCGCATCGCCGTGCCCAAACGGCAGGTCCGCGTCGAAAAAGCCTGGCTCGCGTCGCCAGAAGGTGTGAGCACCATGCCGACGGATGATGTGCAGCCTGTCGCACCCATGCCTCCGGAGTTCGCCCCGGGGCGCATCGCGGCACTGATTAACGATCGGGAGAGGGTTGCTCTCGATGCGGTTCCTCGGCTCGTATCAGTGGTGGATGCTGCAGCGCCGGGAGCGGAACCGCGCTGGGTGGGTCATTGGGCGGTCACTCTCGCGGCGGCGGCAGCGCACACCCTTGCGCAGGGTCTCAGCGCGATAATTGCTGTGCCGGACTATCGCGATCAAGATCAACTGATGGCCGCGCTCTCTGGCGTCGTCGCGGCCAACCGTGTGGTGCGGATGGATGCACGGCAGTCCAACCCAGAGCGGTATCGCAGCATCCTCGCCTGCCGTGGCGACGAGCCGCTCGTCATCATCGGCAATCGATCCGCTGTCTACGCGCCCGCTCGCAATCTCGGCCTGATCGCCCTGTGGGATGACGGCGATCCGCTCCATTCGGAGCCGCTGTCTCCTTACGTCCATGCCCGGGATGCCGCGCTCGTGAGACAGGAACAGCAAAAGTGCGCCCTCATTTTCGCTTCCCACGCGCGGAGCACAGAAGTCCAGAGGCTCGTTGAGCTCGGGTGGCTGGGCGAGGTTGGCTCTGAGCGCGCTGTGTTGCCCAAGGTCATCCCCACGGCTGCGCAGGAATCGCAGGACCGGCTCGCGGCCGGCGCACGCATCCCGTCAGCGGCGTGGAGAGAGGCCCGCGCCGGTCTGGAACGAGGCCCCGTCCTCGTGCAGGTCGCGCGACCGGGATATGCCCCCCAGCTTTCGTGTGAGGACTGCCGCGCATCCGCACGCTG
>NZ_JBACFR010000033.1:0-10534 GCF_056262345.1 Homoserinimonas sp. | reverse complement strand
TGAGGAGAACGGCGGCGGCGGTTTCGTCGATCGAGAGAAGTTCGCGGCGGCCGTCACGCAGCTCCACGAGGCTCTGGTCTGAGAACGGCGGCTGGCCATCCGTTGCCGTTGCGCGGGAGATGAGCCTGTTCAGCCATTCGGGCGTATTAGCGCTCATCGCCGTCGTGCCCTGTGAAGCGGTATCCAACGTTGCGCACGGTGCCGATGAGCGATTCGAGGTCTCCGAGCTTGGCCCTCAGGCGTCGCACGTGCACGTCGACGGTGCGCGTGCCGCCGAAGTAGTCGTAGCCCCAGACCTCGCTGAGCAGCTGTTCTCTGGTGAACACCCGCGACGGGTGGGAGGCGAGAAACCGCAGGAGCTCGAACTCCTTGTAGGTGAGGTCGAGCGGGCGCCCCTGAACCTTGGCCGAATAGCTGGCCTCGTCGATGACGACTCCGGATGCGCTGATCTTGGTGCTGGTCTGTTCTGTTGCCTTGCGGCCGACGGCAAGGCGGATGCGGGTGTCGACCTCGGCGGGTCCTGCATCAACGAGCACGACATCGTCGATTCCCCACTCCGGGTTTACCGCAGCAAGGCCGCCCTCAGTGACGATGAGAACGACGGGAACCTGGGTGCCCGTGTTCGCCAGAATCTTGCACAGGGCCTTGGCGCTGGCCAGATCTTTGCGGGCATCCACAAGCATGAGATCGCAGCTTGGTGGGTTTACGAGTTGCGATGGCGTGGCAGGCAGATGCTTGACGCGGTGGCTCAGCAACCCCAATGCGGGCAGGACTTCGCTGTCGACGGCCGGAGTCAAAATCAACAGCTGCGCCAAGGGTGCCTCCCAAAATTGTGTCGCAAGTCTATCTAGACGACGGCCTATCACTTTTCGCACTGGCAGGTTGGCGTGTGGTGAATGGGGCAGGATGAGTAAATGACCGTTTCTGAACCCGTCGCTCCTTCTCTTCGGAGCGCCACAATCACGATCGGCATCGTGTGGGTTGTTGCGGCGCTGGGGGCGATTCTCGTCTCCCTCTTCGCCCAGCCGGATGCTCGGATGCAGTGGTATCCGATCGTGCTGGCCGTGTGCCTTATTTTGTCGTTCTGCCTGCAGCTCTCCCTCGACAGCAAGGTGGGTTTTGTGAACCGGCTTTCTGTGAGCGTTGGCGGGGCCGTCGCCATTTTGGCGATAGCGACGATCGTTGCCGTCGTCGTACCGTCTGCGTGAGGGTAGAATTCAGGCATGCTCGCACTGGAACTCTTCTTCGTCGGACTCCTCGTCCTCGCCGTTCTGGCCATCGGTGGGGTTGCCGCCGTCGTGCTCTATAACCTTTTTCGCGGTCAGCGCTAAACCGCTGCCCGCACTCTCACCGGCAGGGAGCTGCCTCACATGATCGAAATCGATTCTTCGCTTCCCTCCGAGTTGGTGCCGCTCTCGTGGCTCATCGGAGTCTGGGAGGGCACCGGGGTCATCTCCTATCCCGTCGACGGGCAAGCCCGCGAGTATGAGTTCGGTCAGCGCGTGAGCTTCAGCCACGACGGCACGCCGTTTCTCAACTACAGCTCGACGGCCTGGCTGCTCGAACCATCCGGCGCCGATGCGGCCTCCGACGCCAGCACTGCGGCCGACGCGGATGGCAGCTCGGATGGCAGCGCGGATGGCCGCTCGGATACCGACGCGGCATCCGAGCCTGCAGAACCCCAGATCTTCGCCGCCGAGACCGGCTTCTGGCGCCTCTCTCGTCCGCGCACCGACGCGGACCCCGGCCCCGGCATGCTCCCGGGAGTCGGCCCCGCACCGTTCACCAACGTCAACGCCGTCGAGACGCTGCGCAACGCCGCAGGCGGATTCGACATCGAGGTGTCGATCCTTCACCCCAGCGGTGTGAGCGAGCTCTACCTCGGTCAGGTGGTCGGCCCCCGCATCGACCTCGTCACCGACGCCGTCGTTCGCAGCGCTAATGCCAAAGAACACACGGCATCGACGCGCCTCTACGGGCTCGTCGATGACCACCTGCTGTGGGCGTGGGACATCGTCGCCCTCGGCCAGCCGCTGACCTCGCACGCGTCGGCAAGGCTCGCCCGTGTCCAGTGAGAACCCGGTGAAAGAGGCGGCGGTCTCCGCGTCTCCGTGGCTGGCTCGCTCGGGTGCCGTGGAATCCGACGGCCCGGATGCCGGAGTCGCCGCCCACTACGGAGACCCCGTCCGGGAGCAACGGCAGCTTGCTGCCGGCTCGGCCGTTGTCGATCTTTCCCACCACGGGGTCATCGAGATCGAGGGAGCCGACCGGCTGACGTGGCTCGACTCCATGAGCACGCAGTCTCTGGCCAGGCTCGCCCCCGGAGAGTCGGCCGAGGCACTCATTCTCGACCCCAACGGGCGCATCGAGCACGACATGCGGGTGCTCGACGATGGCGTTTCTCTCTGGCTTCTCGTCGAGGGGTCCGAAGCCGCATCGCTTGCGGCCTGGCTCGACCGCATGCGCTTCATGATGCGGGTCGAGGTCCGTGACCGCAGCAGCGACTTCGCAACGCTCGGCAGCTTCGCCGACGCAGCAACCCTCGCCGGAATGGTGCCCATCGCCAGCCCGCACGGCGTTCCGCTCGTGTGGAGCGACCCATGGCCCGACGTGGTTGCTGGCGGGTGGCAATATGCGCAGGGCGAGCATCCCGGCGCCGAGTTCGCCTATCGCGAGGTTCTCGTCGAGCGATCGGCGCTCGCCGAGTCTGACGCTCCTGCGGCTGGCGTGCTCGCACTCGAAGCACTCCGCGTGGCCGCGTGGCGACCCCGCTTCGCCCGCGAGGTCGACGAGCGCTCGATTCCGCATGAGCTCGATTGGATGCGCTCCGCGGTTCACCTGAACAAAGGCTGCTATCGAGGCCAAGAGACGGTGGCCAAGGTGCACAACCTCGGGCATCCGCCCCGCCGCCTCGTGATGCTTCACCTCGACGGTTCCGACTCGATCCTGCCGCAGGCCGGGGACGAGGTCGTGTTCGGCGACCGTGCTGTTGGAGCCGTGACTTCGGCTGTGCGGCACCACGAGCTGGGCTCCATCGCCCTTGCCGTGGTCAAACGCACCCTCGACTCGACGGCGACTCTCACGGTGCAGACCTCCGATGGGCCCGTTGCGGCGGCGCAAGAGGTGATTGTTCCGGCCAGTGCCGGGGCGACTGTGGCGGCGCCGAGGCTGCCGCGATTGGGTGCTGCCACCCGGCCGAGCCGTCCCGGGGCGTGAGCGCAGCACGCCGCGATGCTTCGGCCCGGCTAGAGAGAAAGCTCAATCGGCGGCTCGATGCAAGGGCTGCCCTCGATCGGGTCAGGGAATCGCTACCCGCAACCGTGCAGATCGTCGTTGCCGCCACCGTCGCGTATTTCATTTCGCACGATCTGCTCGGGCACTCCTCTCCCGCAATTGCCGTCACCGTGACGATCTCCATCCTGGGTTTCTCCCGGGACGCGAGGCCGCGTCGCGTGCTCGATTCGGCCGTGGGAATAACCCTGGGCATTGTGCTCAGCGAGATCGCTCTGCTCGTGATTGGCGTGGGCTGGTGGCAACTGGCCGTCGTGCTCGGAATAACGCTGCTGGTGTCTCGGCTGGTCTCGCCGAGCGCGCCGTTCGCCATTGCCGCAGCGGTTCAGTCCATGCTGGTGCTTCTCATGCCTCCGCCGGAGGGCGGGGTGTTCCTTCGCAGCATCGACGCCGTTGTTGCGGGGGCTGTTGCGCTCACCGTGACGGCATTGATTCCCCGCGACCCGAGGCGCATCGCCGATCGGGACGCCCGGCGCATGGTCTCGGCACTGTTGGAGTCGCTCGATTCTGTGGCCGCGGCGCTGCGAGAGGCCCACGAGCCAGCGGCGAGTCTTGCCCTCGAACGGCTGAGGCGCACGCAAAAACACCTCGACGCGTGGAACGAGTCTCTCGACTCGGCCCTCGCGATCGCTCGGATCTCTCCCTTTCTCAGACGGCATCTTGGCGCTCTGCGCCATCAGGCGCAGGTGCTCGGCGGTCTCGATCTAGCGGCACGCCACCTGCGTGTGATTACGCGTCGCATCAGTTTTCTCGTGCGGGACGGGCTGCAGCGTCCCGTGCTCGCCGAGCTATTCGAGAGCATCCGCGCCGGCATCGACACTCTGGGGCAAAGCCTGCGCAAGCCCGAGCTGGCGACCGACGCGCGCGCCCAGTTCGCGGCGATCATGCCCCTGCTCGACCCGGCCGTCACCCTGCCGGGAGCGGCCTTCAACACATCGATCGTTGTGCACCTGCTGCGGCCACTGCTCGTGGACCTGCTGGTGGCAACCGGCATGCCTGCTGCCGAAGCTCGCGCGCTTCTTCCGCCTGCCTAACCCTCTAATCGCAGGCTTCAGTCACATCTCCGCCGGTAGCATCTCTCGTCGCTAAACTGGCCGCATGACCTACACGCTCATCCTCCTCCGCCATGGCCGCAGCGACTGGAACGAGAAGAATCTCTTCACCGGGTGGGTCGATGTCGACCTCACCGAGGAGGGTCGGGCCGAGGGCCGCCGTGCTGGCGAGCTCATTGCCGCCTCCGGGCTGCTGCCCGACGTGCTCTACACGTCGCGCCTCAAACGAGCCATCCACACCGCCAACCTGGCTCTCGAAACGGCCGACCGCGACTGGATCGACGTCAAGCGTTCATGGCGCCTCAATGAGCGCCACTACGGTGCCCTCCAGGGACTCGACAAGGCTGAGACGCTGGCCAAGTACGGCGAAGAGCAGTTCATGACGTGGCGCCGCAGCTTCGACACTCCGCCGCCCGTGCTCGCCGACGATAGCGAGTTCTCGCAGGTGGGCGACCCCCGCTACGCCGATCTCGGCAACGACGTGCCCCGCACCGAATGCCTCAAAGACGTGATCGAGCGGATGCTGCCCTACTGGGAGTCCGACATCACCAAGGACCTCGCCGCGGGCCGCACGGTTCTGGTCACCGCCCACGGAAACTCACTGCGGGCGCTGGTCAAGCACCTCGACAACATTTCGGATGCTGACATCGCCGGAGTCAACATCCCCACCGGAATCCCGCTCGTCTACGAGCTGGGCGACGACTTTATGCCCGTAACGCCTGGGCAGTACCTTGACCCCGAGGCGGCCGCAGCAGGCGCCGCCGCAGTTGCGGCCCAGGGCAAGAAGTAGGCGAATAGCCGGCAACAACGACAAGGCCCCGCACCGAGAAATCGGATGCGGGGCCTCTGTCGTTTCGCCCGTGGGGGAGCAGACCTAGTCTTCTGTGGGGATCCAGTCGCCCGTCGCCAGGTACTGAACCTTCTTGGCGATCGAGACGGCGTGGTCGGCAAAGCGCTCGTGGTAGCGCGAGGCGAGCGTCGCGTCGACGGTGTCCTCTGCGCCGCCCTTCCACTTCTCGCCGAGAACAGTGTCGAAAACGCTGAGGTGCAAAGCGTCGACCTTGTCGTCGTCATTGCGGATTTCTTCGGCGAGGCGAACATCCTCGGTGCGCAGGAGCTCGGCAAGCTTGCGGGCCATATCAACGTCGAGTCGGCCCATATCGGCGAAGGTCGGCCGAAGCGACTTGGGCACGACCTTTTCGGGGAACCGGTACCGCGCGAGCTGGGCGATGTGTTCGCTCATGTCGCCCATGCGCTCAAGAGAGGCCGAGATGCGGAGGGCGCTGACGACAATGCGCAGGTCGCGGGCAACGGGCTGCTGCCGGGCGAGGATGTTGATGGCCAGCTCGTCGAGGCTCACGGTGAGCTCGTCGATCTTGGTGTCGTCGGCAATGACGCGCTCGGCCAGGGCAACATTCGACTCGTTAAAGGCACTCGTGGCGTTCTCGATCGACGTGGCAACCAGGGTTGCGATCTCGACGAGACGCTCCTGAACTTCCTGGAGTTCCTGCTGAAATACTTCGCGCATCGACTTGTTCCTCAATTCCTTCACAGCTCGGCTCACCCCGCTTGGGCGGCAGACCTCGGCCATCCTGACCCGCTGAGGTTAACGGCCGGTGATCTTTTGATGAACACCACGGCCTGTAGCGCCGAACCTGCAGCGTCCCTGATCGGACGGGCTCGAGATGTAACTAATCTAGTGGTTATGGAACCCAGCGTGCTGGTTGCCTTGGCGTTGGTCTTCGGCGTAGCCGTCGGAGTTGCGCTGGTCAGCCTCGTTCACCATGCCGCCCGACGAGGCGAGCGTGCGGCCATGGTCGTTCGCGGAGGCGTGCCAGATGGTGTCGAGCAAGTGCTCGATGCCCTCGAATCGGCCGGTGTCGTTCTCGACCCCTCCAACAATGTCGTCAAGGCATCGCCCGGCGCTTTGGCCTTCGGGCTCGTGTGGAATCAGTCGCTCGTGCACCCAGAACTCGTGGAGCTCGTCGATAAGGTTCGCCGCAGCGGGGAGCCGCTGTCAGAAGAAGTCCGGCTTGCGCGTGGCCCCTTCGGCGATGCCAACGTCTTTTTGTTCGTGCGCATCGCCCGCATCGGCTCCCGTTTTATTCTGCTTCTCGCGGAGGACCGCACTGAGGCGTACCGGCTCGATGAGGTGCGCCGCGACTTCGTTGCCAACATCAGCCATGAGCTCAAGACCCCTATCGGCGCTGTGGGCCTCCTCGCGGATGCCCTGCAGGCTGCCTCTGATGACCCGGAGCAGGTGCGCCGCTTCGCCAAACGGCTCACAAAAGAGTCAGACCGGCTCGCCCGCATCACGAAAGAGATCATCGAACTGTCGAGGCTTCAGGCTGCGGATGCTCTGGCCAAGCCAGAACTCGTGGAGATCGACGACGTGGTTGCCGCGGCGATCGACCACAACCGCGTTGCCGCCGACAAGCTCGGCATCTCCATCGTGAGCGGCGGAGACAGTGGCGCTCAGGTGTATGGCGACGAGCCCATCCTCGTTGCCGCCCTGCAGAACCTCATCACCAATGCGGTGCAGTATTCGCCCGAGCGCTCCCGAGTCGGCGTGGGCGTGACCAACAGCGACGGCATCGTGGAGATCTCGGTCACGGACCAGGGTGCCGGCATCGCAGAAGAAGACCTGGAGAGGGTGTTCGAGCGTTTCTACCGGGTCGACCCTGCGCGCGCTCGTAATACGGGCGGCACGGGGCTCGGGCTCAGCATCGTCAAGCATGTCGTGCAGAACCACGGCGGCGACGTGCGGGTGTGGTCTCAGGTGGGGCGCGGTTCAACGTTCACCATCCGGCTACCAGAGGCCTCCTCTGCGACCCTCGCTTCGATGTCGGACTCTGCTTCGGCAAACGGGGCACCAGCGCTCGAAGCTCCCGCCCGTCCTGCCCTGGAGGCCGGCGCTTCAGCGCACGTTGACGGCGATGTAAAGGAACCCACGTGACCCGTCTTCTCCTCGTCGAAGACGAGCGTTCTCTCAGCGAGCCACTCGAGTTTCTGCTCAAGCGAGAGGGCTACGAGGTCACGATTGCCGAAGACGGCCCCTCCGCCCTGGCAGCCTTTGATGCGGGCGGCATCGACCTCATTCTGCTCGACCTCATGATTCCGGGGATTTCGGGCACCGAGGTGTGCCGCCGCATTCGTACGACCTCGAGCGTGCCCATCGTCATGCTCACGGCCAAAGACACCGAGCTCGACATCGTGGTTGGCCTTGAACTCGGTGCTGATGACTATGTGACCAAGCCATATTCGACGCGCGAATTGCTCGCGAGGATGCGCGCCGTGCTGCGCCGTCGGGTCGAAACCGTTGAGCAGCCGTTCGACCCCGCGATCGTCGAAGTCGGGCCCGTGAAGATGGATGTTGACCGGCACGTCGTCGAGGTCGCGGGCGCTCCCGTTCCCATGCCGCTCAAGGAGTTCGAGTTGCTCGAGGTTCTGATGCGCAATGCCGGTCGCGTACTGACCAGGGGGCAGCTCATCGACCGCGTGTGGGGTGCCGATTACTTTGGCGACACCAAGACGCTCGACGTGCACATCAAGCGCATTCGCTCCAAGATCGAGAAGGTTCCGTCAGCGCCCGAACTGCTCGTAACGGTGCGGGGTCTCGGCTACCGATTTGAGGATGCTGCAGCGTAGGGGGCTTCCCCTCTAAGGGATTGCACCATCCCGAACGCAACAATGCGCGGCGGAGGCGAACCCCGGCCGGGCATTGTGGTGATCGTGGGTTACGGAACCAGGTCCGCGTACTCGGGCAGCGAGCCGTCGAGTACCGGCACGAGAAGCTGCTTGCCGGTCTCTGAGCCGTACTGAACAAAGATCGGCATGAGGGAGCCTGGCTCGGAGTTGATGCCCTCGAGCAAGAACACCTCGTCGACGCCGAGCTTCTTGATCTGCCCGGCGGCAACGGTCACCTTGGAGTCGGACTTGCCCTCGGTGCTCTCGAACTGGAAGGTGACGGTCACGCGCTCGCTGCCGTTGTTGGCGACGCTCGTGACGAGGTTGCCGTCGACGCCGTTGTCGCTCACGACGATGGCATTGAGAACCTTGACGTCGCCGATCGTGGCGTTGGTGCCATCGCTCGCGTCGTAGTCGTCGGTCGTGGCTTGAGGGGTGATGAAACCGCAGCCTGCCACGAGAAGAGTGATGGCCGCCGACAATGCGACGGAAGCGACGATGCGAGCTCTCACGGGAACCCTCCAGGTGACGAGACGGGGTGACAGGGCCGCGAAATCATCGCTCGCGGCAAGACTCTGTGAGTTTATCCTACGCAGCGGAAGTGCCATCCCATGGAGGCAGGCCGGATTCAGGCCCCCTGTGATAAACTGGTGGTCACGGAATGGAGCTTAACCCATGCTATTCGAGGTCGGCGAAACCGTCGTTTACCCGCACCACGGTGCTGCAACCATCATTGAGGTCAAGAAAAGAATCATCAAGGGCGAGGAAAAACTCTACCTCAAGCTCAACGTGACTCAGGGCGATCTGACCATTGAGGTCCCCGCTGACAACGTCGACCTGGTCGGTGTTCGTGACGTCATCGGCCAAGAGGGCCTCGACAAGGTGTTCGAGGTTCTTCGTGCTCCTTTCACCGAGGAGCCCACTAACTGGTCACGCCGCTACAAGGCCAACCTTGAGAAGCTCGCCTCCGGCGATGTCATCAAGGTGTCTGAGGTCGTTCGCGACCTGTGGCGCCGCGACCAGGACCGCGGACTGTCAGCAGGTGAGAAGCGAATGCTCGCCAAGGCACGTCAGATTTTGGTGTCTGAGCTTGCGCTCGCAGAGAAGACCGACGAAGAGAAGGCCTCTGGCATGCTCGACGACGTTCTAGCCTCCTAAGGCTTCACGCACACAGGGCATCTGCCCCACGAGTTCGGCCCCGGATCGCTTAGCGGTCCGGGGCTTTTCGCGTCACCGGGGCGGCCTGATGCGGAGGTACGCTCGTAGACATGCTTGAACCTCGCACCGCCGTGATAGTCGTAGCCGCAGGAAGCGGAACCCGCCTGGGGCTGGGAATGCCGAAGGCGTTGGTGCAGCTCGCCGGGCAGACCCTCTTGGAACGGGCGCTCGCCTCGGTATTTGCGATGAGCGAGCCCGCTCAGGTCGTTGTCGTCGCCCCCGCAGAGAACGTGGAGCAGGCAGAAGCTCTCGCCAGGGGTATCGCCGGAGTTGCGAGCGAATACCTCAACGTCGTGGCGGGAGGGGCGACGCGGCAGGAATCTGTTCGGGCCGGGCTGGGAGTGCTCCTGGACTCTGTGGATGAGGTTCTGGTCCACGATGCCGCCCGCGCGTTGACTCCGGCGGCGCTATTCGACTCGGTCGTCGCCGCCGTGCGGCAGAGCGGGTCGGGTGTTCTGCCGGTTCTGCCCATCGCCGACACCATCAAAGAGGTAGACGATGCGCGGACGGTGGTGGGCACTCTCGACCGATCACGACTCGCTGCAGCACAGACGCCCCAGGGATTCCCTCGCGCAGAGCTGGTTTCCGCCTACTTCGCCGCTGCGAAGGAGCACACCGACGACGCATCCCTGTTTGCTGCAGCAGGACATCCGGTGATCACGGTGGACGGTGACCAGCGTGCCTTCAAGGTCACGACGGTGTGGGATCTGCGCCGGGCAGAAAGCTACATTGACGACTCTGCGCAGCCAGCGGCAGCATCCGTTCCCGTAGTGCGCACCGGCATCGGTGTGGATGTTCACGCGTTCGACGACGACAGCCCGCTCTGGCTCGGTGGCATCTATTGGCCAGGCCAGCCCGGACTCGCCGGGCACAGCGACGGCGACGCGCTGAGCCACGCTGTCTGCGATGCACTGCTCTCGGCAGCGGGCCTCGGAGACATCGGCGGGCGCTTTGGCACGGCTGATGATCGTTTCGCGGGGGCTCACGGCGACGTCTTCATCGCCGAGACCGTGAGGCTTGTGACCGGATCGGGCTTTGCAATCTCCAACGTTGCCGTGCAAATCATTGCCAACCGGCCCAAGCTTGCGAGCCGTCGGACCGAAATCGAGCAGCGGTTAACGCAGCTGATCGGGGCGCCCGTGAGTGTCTCGGCGACAACATCAGACGGCCTGGGGTTCACGGGCAGGGGAGAGGGCGTTACCGCCATCGCGACCGCTCTCGTGCAGTCGGTCGGGTAGCCTCAGCCTGCCTCGAATAAGCTGGGGTGTATGACCGTGCGCCTCTAC
>NZ_JBACFR010000032.1:0-7590 GCF_056262345.1 Homoserinimonas sp. | reverse complement strand
CGGGACTTTGCCCAGCGCACAACCTCGACGGAACCTGCAGTAGAGAGGTGGCAGATGTGCACGCGGGACCCGACATGCTCTGCCAGCAACACGTCGCGGGCAATAATGGCCTCTTCTGCTACGGCGGGCCATCCTGCCAGGCCGAGTTCCCCAGAGACGACGCCCTCGTTCATCTGGGCGCCCTCGGTAAGGCGCGGCTCCTGAGCATGTTGGGCAATGACTCCGTCAAATGCCTTGACGTACTCAAGCGCCCGACGCATGAGAAGTGCATCAGATACGCATTTGCCGTCGTCGCTGAAGACTCGAACTGCAGCGCGACTCGACGCCATGGCGCGAATCTCGGCGAGACTTTCTCCGCGCAGGCCCACAGTGACTGCCCCGACGGGACGCACGGTGGCGTAGCCAGCGGCATCGCCCAGAGACGCGACCTGCTCGACTACTCCCGCGGTGTCGGCAACCGGCGACGTGTTGGCCATAGCGTGGACGGCCGTGAACCCACCGGCAGCAGCCGCCTGTGACCCCGTGAGCACCGTCTCGCTCTGCTCGAAGCCGGGCTCCCGCAGGTGCGTGTGAAGGTCGACGAGCCCCGGGAGCGCGAGCAGCCCGTCCGCGTCGATCACCCTTGCACCAGAAGCACTGAGGGCGTGGCCCATCTCGACGATGACACCGTCACGGACCAGCAGGTCTGTTCGGCTTCCATCCACCAGCGCAGCACCGCGCACAATCAACGACTCATTCATGCCAGACCCTCCCGTTCGCCTGAAAGCAAGAGGTACAGCACAGCCATCCTCACAGAAACACCATTCGACACCTGCTCGAGCACGGTAGACGCCTTTGAATCCGCTGCGCCCGACGAAATTTCGAGTCCGCGATTCATCGGGCCAGGGTGCATGACAATGCTACCCTCGCCCAACCGAGCGAGCCGCGCGTCGTCGAGTCCCCACCACCGGGAATACTCCCTAGCGTTGGGAAAACACGCCGCATGCATGCGCTCGGACTGCACGCGAAGCATCATGACTACGTCGGTGGCCTGCTCAAGTGACGTATCAAGGTCGTAGCTCACCGTGGCGGGCCAGGAGCTAACGCCGACCGGCAGAAGAGTCGGCGGAGCTACGAGTCTGACCTGTGCGCCCAGTGTCGTCAGAAGCCATACATTCGACCGGGCCACCCGTGAGTGCAGCACGTCGCCGACGATCGTGACCGTGACACCATCGAGGTCACGGCCCCGGGATGCTGCACCGTGAAGCCGCCGGCGGATCGTAAAGGCGTCGAGAAGCGCTTGGGTGGGATGCTCGTGCGTTCCGTCACCGGCGTTCACGATCCCGGCGTCGATCCAGCCGCTGGTCGCCAGCGTCTGCGGCGCTCCGGAGGCGCCGTGACGCACGACAACAGCGTCCGCTCCGATAGCGGCGAGAGTCTGTGCTGTGTCTTTCAGGCTCTCGCCCTTAGACACACTTGAGCCCTTGGCCGAGAAGTTGATCACGTCGGCGCTGAGCCGCTTGGCGGCAGCCTCAAACGAGATACGGGTGCGCGTCGAGTCTTCGAAAAAGAGGTTGACGACCGTCTTGCTTCTCAGCGCAGGAAGCTTTTTGACCTCGCGAGTCGACACCTCCGCCATATCTTCTGCGACATCAAGGATGTTGACCGCGGCGTCGCGGGACAGGTCGCGAGTGCTCAGAAGGTGCCTCATCGGGTCGCCTCGTCGCCCTGGCCATCAATGCTGACGAACTCTTCGCCGTCGGCCTCGTGCAGGCGAACGTTGATGCGCTCCAGCTGTGACGATGGCAGGTTCTTGCCAACGAAGTCTGGCCTGATTGGCAGCTCGCGGTGGCCTCGATCGACCAGGGCCGCGAGACGAACGACGCGGGGGCGGCCGATGTCACCGAGGGCATCGAGCGCAGCCCGGATAGTGCGCCCCGAGTAGAGAACGTCATCGACAAGGACGACCACGCGACCGTCGACTCCGCCCGCGGGAATATGGGTGGGCGCTGGCGTGCGAACGCGGCCGCGGGAGAGATCGTCACGGTACATAGTGACGTCGAGGGCACCTGCCTCGACGGGGGTACCCGAGATCTCGCTGACGAGAGCGGCAATGCGCTGGGCGAGAATCACGCCCCTCGTGGGAATCCCAAGGATGACGAGTCCGTCTGCTCCCCTGTTGGATTCGAGGATCTCGTGGGAGATGCGCGTGAGGGCACGCGCGATGTCAGCCTGCTGCAGAACTATGCGTTCCGGCATTCTGACCTCCTTCCCCGCCTCTCTGGACGGCTCTTAAAGGATGTCTGATAGCTCTAGCTTACCGCGTCACGATGAACCCGATGCGCGGCTTAGCCCCACCGCTTAAGCAGGTACTTCTCAAGAAGCCCGATGAGCGCATCCGTTGTCTTGCCGATGATGCCCAGAAGGATGATCGTGAGGAACATGCGGTCGACGCGGCCGTTGTTCTGCGAGTCGACAAGCAGGAACCCGAGACCCATCGACGAGGCAATGAGCTCGGCGGCGACCAGGAAGAGCCATGCCTGCGCGAGGGCGAGGCGGAGTCCTGAGACGATGCTCGGCACAACTGCGGGAAGTTGCACCTGGGCGAGCAGGCTGAGCCGGCCAAGGCCGTACGCCTGACCCAACTCGACCAGCTGCGGGTCGACGTGGCGAAGAGCGCCAGCCACCGTCGTATAGACCGGAAAGAGAGCGCCGATGGCGATGAGGGCAACCTTGGAGTCTTCGCTGATGCCCACGTAGAGAACCAAGAGGGGTACCCAGGCGAGCGAAGGAACGGCTCTGAAGGCACCGATTGTGGGTGCAAGAAAGGCGCTGGCCCATCGCGAGAGTCCGACTACGGCACCGAGGACGAGTCCAACCACGGCTCCAACGGCGAAGCCGATGAGCACGCGCTGGGTCGAGATTGCAATGTGCTTGACCAGGCTGCCGTCGGCAAAAAGCTGCGTCGCCGCAGTCCACACGGATTCCGGGGACGGCAGTTTGAATGCAGGGACGAGTTCTAGTGCCGAAACCGTGAACCATGCGGCAAGGAGAAAGACGGGGAGAACGAAGCCTGCAGCTACATAGAGACTCTTGCCGCGTCGTCGGCCCGTTTCGGGAGCGGGCGGCAGGGCGTTCGCTTGGTTTCCGGCGGCGGAGTAACCGTAGCCGGATGAATACTGATGGAGCGTGGCGGGAGCCCCCGCACCGTTCTGGGGTGCGGGGGCTGCCGTCGGGGACTGCCGAGGATTCACTAGTTTCCGATCGCCGATGCGTCGGCCTTCGCGAAGAAGGTGTCGTTGAAGATTGAATCGAGCGCAGCGTCAATGGTGTCCTGTGACGTCACGTCCCCAGACTCGACGAAGATGGGGCCGACGATCGCGAGAACGTCGCGCTGGCGCTTGCCGGGGGCTCCGACATCGAAGTTCGTGCGCTCGATAAGAACCTTCTCAGCGATGGCGACATCGATACCTGCGACCTCGGCAAGAATCGCAGCGGCGTCATCGGGGTTGGCCGTCGCCCATTCGCGGGCCTTCTCGTAGGCGTTGACAACGACCTGGGCAACATCCGCGTGGTTCGTGATGAAGTCTTCCGTCGCGTTGAGGAAGCCATACGTGTTGAAGTCGATGTTGCGGTAGATCAGCTTGGTGTTCGATTGAACCTCAGACGTGGCCATGATCGGGTCAAGGCCGGACCATGCGTCAACCGCTCCTGCGGCGAGAGCGGCAGCGCCGTCAGCGTGCTGGAGGTTCTCGATCGTGACCTCGTCGAGGCCAACCCCCGCCTCCTCGAGTGCCTGGAGAAGGAAGAAGTAGGGGTCGGTGCCCTTGGTCGCGGCGATCTTCTTGCCGCGGAGGTCGGTGACATCGGAGATAGCCGAACCATCGGGGACAACGATGGCCGCCCACTCGGGCTGCGAGTAGATGCTGATCACCTGGATGGGAGAGCCATTCGACCGAGCAAGAAGAGCGGCAGAACCCGCAGTGGATCCCACGTCGACAGCTCCGGCACGAAGCGCCTCGTTTGCCTTGTTCGACCCGGCGGACTGCAACCAGTTCACGGTTACACCATCGAGTTCCTCTTCGAGCCAGCCCTGCTCCTTGATGATCAGGCTCAGCGGGTTATACGTAGCGAAGTCGATATTGAGGGTGCTCGTGCTCCAGTCCTCGGCCGTCGGCTCGGCGTTTAGGGCAGAACCCTCCCCGGCAACACAGCCAGAAAGAACGAGCACGCTGGCGGCGGCCAGAGCAACTGCAGAAAGGGTTGGTGCGAGTCTCATGCTGTGATCCTTGCGATTGGGATGAAAAGGGAGCTATGCGTGGTGATGAGTGTGAACGCCGAGGCCGCTGAGAAGATCAGCGCGCAACTGGGCGAGGGTCGCATCTCCGCGGTCACGAGGGCGCTCCCCCGGAACCTGAATGATGCTGCGGATGCCCGCTCCGCTGTTACGAGGAGCATCCGGATGCGTGCCGATTAGCACCACCCGGTCGGCCAAATAGAGTGCCTCGTCAACGTCATGAGTGACGAGAAGAATCGTGGTGGGTTCGACCGTGTGGATATCAAGGAGCAGATCCTGCATTTGCAGCCGCGTGAGGGCGTCGAGAGCGCCGAATGGCTCGTCGAGCACCAAAACCCCGGGCTTGCGAGCGAGGGCTCGGGCGAGCGAGGCGCGCTGCGCCATCCCCCCGGAAACCTGCCGTGGGCGAAGCGCGGCCGAGTCGGAGAGACCGACGAGGCGCAGCAGCTCGGCCACGCGCGCCCGGCCCTCCTCCCGCTCGGTGCCGCGGGGCAGACCGAGGGAGACGTTGTGGGCGAGAGTGCGCCACGGCAGCAGCCGAGGTTCCTGAAATCCCACGGAACAGCGCAGATCGATTCCCGTAACCGCTGTGCCCGCAATGGTGATGCTGCCGGAGCTGGGGCGGTCAAGTCCCGATACCTGCCGAAGGAGGGTGGACTTGCCGCAGCCGGATGCGCCGACGAGAGCGATTACCTCGCCGGCGGCAATATCCAGGTCGACATCCCGCAGGACAACGCGGTCGTCAAACACTCGTCCGACCCCCGAGAGGGAAACAGAAAGCGCGCCCGTCGTGGCGGTAGGTGCAGAGGCGATCAAAGTCACCTCATGAACGTAGTGCTGCGACGGACGCGCTATCAAACAGTGCGTAACGGAACGAAATCTAAGCGCGGAGCTGGGCAATCCTGCCGAGAAGTCCGTTGACAAAGCCCGCGGAATCGTCGGTGCTCAGCTCTTCTGCGAGCTTCACCGCCTCCGAAATGGCCACGGCGTCTGGCACCTCATCGTTGAACATGATCTCCCAGATTCCGATGCGCACGAGAGCACGATCGAGCACGGGCATGCGGTCGATCGTCCAGCCCTGGGCGTAGGTCTCGATGAGTTCATCGATCTCATCGCCATGCTCAGTGATTCCTGTGACGATCTGGAGCGCATACCGCCACGACTCTTGGCGAGCAGGTTCGTGGGAGGCGCGTTCGGATTCGGCTGCAATTGCGCTGTTGAGCGAGATCTCACGGAGATCTGCGCCATAGAGAATGTCGAGAGCGCGCTTGCGCGCTTTAGTGCGAGCGCTCACTAGTCGTTGACGCGGCCCAGGTAGTCGCCCGTGCGGGTGTCGACCTTGACGCGGGTTCCCGTCTCAAGGAACAGGGGCACCTGGATCTCGTACCCGGTTTCTACGGTCGCGGGCTTGGTTCCACCGGTGGAGCGGTCACCCTGGAGGCCAGGCTCCGTGTAGGTGATCTCGAGCACGACGGATGCAGGCAGATCGATGTACAGCGGGTTGCCGTTGTTGAGCGCAATGGTGACGGGCTGGTTCTCGAGCATGAAGTTCTGAGCATCGCCGACGACGGACTCGGGAACGTTGATCTGGTCGTAGTCCGTCGAATCCATGAACACGAACGACTCGCCGTCCTTGTACAGGTAGGTGAAGTCGCGGCGATCGACGTTCTCGGTCTCGATCTTGGTGCCAGCGTTGTAGGTCTTATCGACGGTCTTGCCGGTGACGACGTTCTTCATCTTCGTGCGCACGAACGCGCCACCCTTGCCGGGCTTGACGTGCTGGAAGTCGATAACAGTCCAGAGCTGGCCGTCGATCTTGATAACGACGCCGTTCTTGATGTCAGCAGTTGATGCCATGAGGCGAGAATCCGTTCAATCGGGGTGACACCGGCTTAGAGCGGCCGGAGAAAATGCGGGCGAGTGCGCCGGAGGGCAAGTTTACTGCCTCGACACCGTGAAGCCCAATGCCGCCTCAGGCAGCTACGAACCAATCTCCTGATACGCGGCGAAGAGCAGGCTCTGGTCCGGGCCAGCGAGCACGGTCGGGCGACCGACATCGTCAAGAATGATGAACCGAAGCAGCTCCCCGCGAGCCTTCTTGTCGCGCTTCATCACACTGATCAGGGTGTTCCAGCGCCCAGCAGGGTAGGTGGTCGGCAACTGCAACGACTCGAGAATTGAGCGATGACGGTCGACGACATCATCGGAGAGGCGCCCACTCAGCCGGGCAAGCTCCGCGGCAAACATCATGCCGATCGCGACGGCAGCGCCGTGACGCCACTGAAAGCGCTCCGCGTACTCCACGGCGTGACCGAGGGTGTGCCCGTAATTCAGAATCTCGCGCTGTCCCTGCTCGGTGAAGTCATCCCCCACCACGCGAGCCTTGATGCCGATCGATAGCTCCACGAGTCGGCGGAACTCGTCCGTCGACGGGTCGGTAGCCCGCTCGACATCGCGCTCGATGATGTCGAGGATCTCGGGCTCCGCGATGAAGCCGTACTTCACGACCTCGCCGAACCCAGCGAGGATCTCCATCTTGCTGAGACCCGTGAGAACGTCGAGATCCACAATGACACCGGCCGGGGCATAGAAGCAGCCGACAAGGTTCTTGCCCTCGTTCGTGTTGATGCCGGTCTTGCCGCCGATGGCAGCGTCGACCATGCCCAGGAGGGTTGAGGGGATCTGAACGAGACGAACTCCGCGCAGCCACGTTGCCGCAACGAAACCGGCGAGGTCGGTGACGGCGCCGCCGCCGAAGCCGACGACAACATCCGATCGGGTGAAATCAGACTGGCCCAGAACCTGCCAGCAGAATGCGGCGACCTCCACCCGCTTGCCGGCCTCGGCATCCGGGATCTCTGCGAGAACGACCTCGTATGTGTCGAGCAGGTTCTCACGAAGCTCGGCCGCTCGTGCAGCGAGAGTGGGGGGATGCACGATCAGAACCTTGCGCGCATCAGGCCCGATAACCGAGGGCAGCGTGCCCAGAATGTCTCGGCCGACGAGCACGTCGTAAGGCTCGGTGCCGCTCACCGTGATCGTCGTGATGCTCATCGTGCTTCGTTCCCGTCTGTCGTTGTGCGCTGTGCCGCGAGCGGGATGTTCGCCTCGCTAGCGACCCATTCGGCGATATCTGTGGCGATTGAGTCGATCGGGCGGCTCGATGTATCCCATGATCGCGTCGCCAGCTCGTTGTAGACACCGCTTCGCTTGTCTACCAGTGTGCGCCAGGCGTCGATCCCGGAGGAGAGGAGAGGGCGCTTTCCTCCGGTGATGCGGCTCTCTACCGCCTCTGCAGAGACCGTGAGCTGCAC
>NZ_JBACFR010000031.1:0-4646 GCF_056262345.1 Homoserinimonas sp. | reverse complement strand
ACATCCGGATGCTCTTCTCTATCCACCTTGATGCTGACGAAGTTGTCATTGAGGTACGCGGCGACCGCGGCATCCTCAAAGCTCTCTCTGGCCATGACATGGCACCAGTGGCAGGTGGAATACCCGATCGAAATAAACACGGGAACGCCGCGACGCTCGGCCTCGGCAAAGGCCTCTTCACCCCACGGCCACCAGTCGACGGGGTTGTCGGCGTGACTGCGCAGGTACGGGCTCACGGCATCGGCAAGATGATTCGACATACACATCACGCTACGCCTCCGGCCCTACTCTGGACGAGTGATGACCAGCCATGAGGCCAGCGATCCCCGACGCCCTCCCCATCTCGACACCCTCAGCGGCATGATCGAGATCGAGCTCGCTGAGTTCGTGCTGCCACCAGAGGAGCCGGACGGGCTTCTCGCCCGCTGGGTCGACATCGCGATCGCCTCCCGCGTGATCGAGCCGTTCTCGATGGCACTCGCGACGGCGAACGCTCAGGGGCGGCCGTCTAACCGCACCGTGCTCGTGAAGAAGGTGACGGCGTCTGCGGTGGAGTTCGTCACGACCGCCACGAGCGCGAAGGGCCGCGACCTTGAGGAGAACCCGTGGGCGGCAATTGTTGCCTACTGGCGTGAGACCCGCCAGCAGCTGCGGTTCAGCGGCCCTGTCGAAAGGCTGAGCGACGCGGAGGCCGACGAGGTCTTCTCACTCCGGCCCATCGCGGCGCAGGCCTCGGCGATCGCGTCACATCAAAGCGAACCACTTGAGGATTATACGGAACTCAGGGCGAAGGCTGACCGGCTTGCTCAATCGCCCGTCCCCTTGCCTCGGCCTCCGGCGTGGAGCTGCTATCGACTGGTGCCGGAGACTATCGAGTTTTGGCACGGCAGCGTCGATCGCCTGCATCGCCGCCTGGTCTATGCCCGCACGCCCGAGGGTTGGCAGCACCGCCTGCTGAACCCCTAGGCCCGCAGCAGCCCTGAGTTATGCGCCAGCGCGCCGCTCCTTGAGCCCTTTGATAATGAGCTGGCTGGCCGTGAACAGCAGGAGCAGGGCAAACAGGATGCTGCCGAGCTGAGGCGGAATAGCCGCGGCGACCGCGATTCCCCCGAACGACGCCGGGATAGCGAGCAGACCGATGATGCCCGCAGCCCTGAGGTCTGAATTGCGATTGCGCAGGTTGGAGATCGTTCCCGTGATGGCGGTGGGAATCATCATGACGAGCGAGGTGCCCTTGGCCACGAGGTCGCCCATTCCAAAGAACAGGAGCATGACGGGGACCACGATAACCCCGCCGCCGACTCCGAGGAGCCCCGACAGGATGCCCGTGAATAGCCCGACACCCGCGAGCGCAAGCACCGTGCCCACGCTGTAATCCAGCGAGGTCTCCCGCGCGGGAACCACAAAGAACAGGCTCACCGCCATAACCAGCTGGAATGCCACGAAGGCCCACCGCAACCAGCCCTGCGAGATGCGCGCCAGCATCCAGGTGCCGATCAGCGACCCGGCGATCGCGCCGACGGCGAGGCATCCGGCGGCCACCCAGTCGACCTCGCCGCGCACCGCGTAACCGATGGATCCGGCGATTGCGGTGGGCAGAATCGCGGCCAAGGATGTTCCGCTAGCGAGGCGCTGGGGGAAGGCAAGCAGGAGCACGAGCAGCGGCACAATAACGATTCCGCCGCCGACCCCGAAGAGTCCCGAGAAGAATCCGGCGAGAAGGCCGACCCCGGCCAGAGTTGCGATGCGTCGAGTTGTCATGCGGTCTTTCACGGTGGGCGATGGCGGATGCGGCGCGTGAGCGCCCGGGGCGAAGCCGCCCCGGGCGTGGTGGATTAGTTGACCTCGTCGGGGTGGGCGCTGACACGACCGTTGCGCTCAAGGGCCGTGATCGCGGCCATCTCGTCTGCGCTCAGCTCGAAGTCGAAGATGTCGAGGTTCTCAGCCATGCGCTCGGCACGGTTCGACTTGGGGAAGACGATATTGCCGAGCTGCACGTGCCAGCGCAGAACGACCTGGGCGGACGACTTGCCGTGAGCGGCGGCGGCGGCAGCCACTGGCGTCTCTTCGAGCAGCGGGTACTTGCCCTGGCCGAGCGGGCCCCACGCCTCGATGGCGATTCCCTTGTCGCGGCAAAACGAGGTGATTTCGGTCTGCTGGTAGGCGGGGTGAAGTTCGATCTGGTTGACGGCAGGCACGACATCCGTCGCAGCGAGCAGGGTCTGAAGGTGGGGAACCAAGAAGTTCGAGACACCGATCGACTTGCTCAGACCGTCTTCCTGAAACTGCTCGAGTGCGCGCCATGCCTCGACATAGAGTCCGTTTGCTGCGGCGGGCCAGTGAATCAGGTAGAGGTCCACGTAGTCGAGGCCCAGCTTCTGCAGGCTCGCATCGATCGCTGCACGCGACTTGTCATTGGCCTGCTCGGTGAACCACTGCTTGGTGGTGATGAACAGCTCGTCCCGGGGGATTCCGGATGCGGCGATCGCCTTTCCGACACCCTCTTCGTTGCCATAGATGGCCGCCGTGTCGATGTGGCGGTAGCCCATCTCCAGAGCCTCTGAGACGATCCGCTCCGTCTCGGCCGGGTCAACTTTGAACACCCCGAATCCGAGCTGAGGAATGCGGTGGCCAGAGTTGAGAGTGATGGTGGGGGTGTTCATGCTTCTATCGTGCCACCTTCGCCAGCCCCTCACCGCGCCGAAGCACAAACACCCGGTCGCGACAACGCGGGCCGGAAACGCCCTTCGGCGTCACCGGCCCGCGCCGTGTTTCTCGTTCTGCGTCTGCCGTGCCTAGACGTGCCGCTCGTCCGGCCCCACATAGACACTCAGCGGGCGGATGAGGGAGTTGGCCTCGAGCTGCTCGAGGATGTGGGCGGTCCAGCCCGTGATTCGTGAGGCAACAAAGAGCGGCGTGAACAGCTCGGTGTCGAAGCCCATGAGGCTGTAAGCGGGCCCGCTCGGGTAGTCGAGGTTGGGTTTGATGGTCTTGCGAGCATCCATCGCCGCCTCGAGCGTGTCGTACAACTCGGCCATATCGGGCCGGGCGTAGTGCTCGATGAGGGTGTCGAGGGCCTTCTTCATGGTGGGGACCCGCGAGTCTCCGCTCTTGTAGACGCGGTGCCCGAAACCCATGATCTTGCGCTTCTCGGTGAGCGCCTGGTCGAGCCATGCCTCCGCCTTATCGGCAGTGCCAATCTCGTCGAACACGTGCATGACGGCCTCGTTCGCCCCGCCGTGAAGCGGGCCCTTGAGGGCACCGATCGCGCCGACGACCGCGCTATAGAGATCGCTCAGAGTCGACGTGATGACGCGCCCCGTGAAGGTCGACGCGTTGAAGGAGTGTTCGGCGTAGAGAATCATCGACACGTCGAAGGCGTCGACCACGACGACCTCGGGGACCTCCCCGAAGGTCATGTGCAGAAAGTTGGCGGAGTAGCCGAGGTCGCTGCGCGGCTCGACGAGCTCCTGGCCGCGGCGGCGCCTCTGGTCATAGGCAACGATCGCGGGCAGCTGGGCGAACAGGTAGAGCGCGCGCCCTTCGTTGAGCTTGCGGTCAGCAAAGCCGTTGGGCTCAGAAAGGGTGGGGTCGGTGGCTCCGATCACGCTGACCGCCGTGCGCACCACATCCATGGGATGCGCGGTGAGCGGCAGCTCATCGATAACCCTTTTCGTGCGGTGATCGAGGGGGCGAAGCTTGCGCTCCAGCTCCTGAAACTCCTCAAGCTGAGCGGCGGAGGGCAGCTCACCGTGCCAGAGCAGGTAGGCGACCTCTTCGAACGTGCACTTCTCGGCGAGCTCCTGCACGGGGTACCCGCGGTAGAGCAGCGAGTTCGTCTCGGGGTTCACCTTGGAGATCGCCGTCGCGTCGACGACGACTCCCGCGAGTCCCTTACGGATTTCTTCAGTCATGACACTCCTTCGTGATGGTCGAATAGTGGCCGCGCTCCCTGGGAGTCGGCCCGTTCAACAGCAAAGATTTTTCGAGTAGTGAGAAGCACCTGCCAGAGCAGGTGCGGGTCAGGAGTGGCCCTCCTGGCTGAAGTTGAAGACGCCGGAATCGAACGCGTTGTAGCTCTCGTAATCGAGAAGCTCATAGAGCCGCGCACGCGTCTGCATTCCCGCAACAGCTCCCTGCTGGGTTCCGGCGGCAAGAATCGTATCGAGCGTGCGCTCGGCCTCGCCCATGGCGCTTCTGAGCAGGGTGACGGGGTAGATCACGATGTTGACGCCGACATCCGCCAACTGCTGCGTCGTGAACAACTCGCTCTTGCCGAACTCGGTCATGTTGGCCAGGATCGGCACGTCGACGGCCTTGCGGATTGCCTCGAACTCGCCGAGATCCTTCATGGCCTCGGGGAAGATCGCGTCGGCGCCGGCATCCACAAGCTTCTTGGCGCGGTCCACAGCGGAGTCGAGCCCTTCGACGCCTCGGATGTCCGTGCGCGCCATGATCAGCAGGTTGGGGTCGCGTCGCGCCTGGGCCGCTGCCCGGATGCGCTTGAGTGCCGTGTCTTCGTCCACGACCTGCTTGCCGTCGAGGTGGCCGCACCGCTTGGGGTTGACCTGGTCTTCGATGTGGAGACCGGCGACCCCGGCATCCTC
The DNA here is from genome assembly GCF_056262345.1 of Homoserinimonas sp. Classification (NCBI taxonomy): domain Bacteria; kingdom Bacillati; phylum Actinomycetota; class Actinomycetes; order Micrococcales; family Microbacteriaceae; genus Homoserinimonas; species Homoserinimonas sp. The sequence goes on along the minus strand of NZ_JBACFR010000031.1, from coordinate 39 downwards.
AAGCTCGTGAACGGTGCGGGCAACGTTCATCGGCTCGCC
>NZ_JBACFR010000030.1:0-11633 GCF_056262345.1 Homoserinimonas sp. | reverse complement strand
ATCGCCCCACACACAACGGTGGGACGCCGAGCTCCAGGGCCAGATGGTAACAACATCCGGCCAGAATACGAGCGGCTCCTAGCTTTCGCCAGGGGTTGCGGTGAGGGCCTTCACAACCCGAGATGGCGAGGGCTTGCCCATACGCTCGGCCATCCAAACGCTCGTCTGAACAAGCGAATTCAGGTCGACGCCTGTCTCGATTCCCAAGCCGTCGAGCATCCACACGAGGTCTTCTGTCGCCAGGTTTCCCGTCGCTCCCGGAGCGTAGGGGCAACCGCCCAACCCTCCCGCGGAGGAGTCAAACGTGCGCACCCCGGCCTCGAGCGCCGCATACGCGTTAGCCAGAGCCTGGCCGTAAGTGTCATGGAAGTGCACCGCGAGGGCGTCGACGCCCACACCTGCATCGACGAATCCAGCGATCAGCGCCTTGACGTGACCGGGAGTGCCGACGCCGATCGAGTCGCCGATCGAGAGCTGCGACGCCCCCAAGTCGAATAGCCGCTTGCCGACGCTCACCACCTGCTCGATGGGAACGTCTCCGTCCCACGGATCGCCGAAGCACATAGACACGTAGGCGCGCACATCGAGGCCGTTGTCGCGGGCACGGCGAACGGTTGGCTCGAACATCGCAAATTGCTCGTCGAGCGAGCGATTGAGATTCTTGCGCGCGAATGAATCGGTGGCGCTGCCGAAGATTGCGATGGTGCGCACACCGGCCTCTAGCGCGCGGTCTAGGCCACGATCATTGGGAACCAGCACGGGCATGGATGCCGCCCCGGTGAGATCGAGCGCCGCGAGAACCTCGCTGGCATCGGCCAACTGTGGCACCCAGCGCGGATGCACAAAGCTCGTCGCCTCGATCACGGGAAGCCCTGCCGCGACCAGCCGGCGAATGAACTCAATCTTGGTCTCGGTCGGCACCAGGACCGACTCGTTCTGCAAGCCGTCTCGCGGCCCGACCTCGTAGATCGTCACGGCTGAGGGCAGGGCGGCCTGGCGCTCGGTTTGCGGCTGTCTCATGGAACTCTCCTGACTATCGTTTGCGGTCATGTGCCATCGGGCACAACGTTGATGGGCGCATCGAGCAGCTGCGGATAGAACGTGCGAACGTGGTCAACTGTCGCTTGAAGGTGCACCGTCATTGCATGATGGGCCGCCGGGCCATCCCCCGCGGTGAGTGCCGCCAGCACCCTGCGGTGCGCACATAGGGCGCCGCCGAGCGCATGTGGCGAATACCGCACCCCGGAGTCATGACCATCGGCGATCGTGCTGAGGGCTCGCCACAGCATGGAGAGCGGGCGGTTGCCGCTCGCCTCCGAGACCAGGGTGTGGAACTCGCGATTGAGGCGCCGCCACTGGTCGCTGCCTACCCGGGCCTCGTCGAGCAAGCGCGTATTCTCCGCGAGGTCGGCGAGTTGAGTTTCGCTTCGATGGGTAGCGGCGAGGCTCGCAAGCGCAGGCTCCACGATGAGGCGAGCCTCAAGGACCTCGCGAAGCCCGACCGAGCTCAGACGAAACAGAATCGAAAGCGGCCTAGCGAGCGCACGCGGCTGAGGATGCGCGACGAATGCTCCGCCGCCTTTGCCGACCCGAATCTCGATAACGCCCTGCGCCTCCAAGATTCTCAGCGCCTCGCGAAGCGAGCCCCGCCCGACCCCGTAGTGGGCAACCATTGCTGCCTCAACGGGCAGACGGTCACCAGAGACCAGGCCGGAGAGCAGGATGCCGTCGGCTATGGACTCGGCCAGAAAGCTCGACTTTCTCCGGCGACCAGCGCCGAACGCCAGCATGCTGTCGCCATCCGGTGCATTCTCGCTGTTCACGACGCCGCCCGATACTCAGTACGAGCGCGGAAGCCCGAGAACGTGCTCGGAGATGAAGTTGAGCACCATCTCCTGCGGCACGGGAGCGCTCTTCATGAGCCGCGACTCCACCCAGTACCGGCCAACGTCGTACTCCTCGGCATACGCGAATCCGCCGAGAGTCTGCATGGCGCGGTCCGCCGCAAAAAATGCCGCCTCGGATGCGAGGTACTTGGCCGTGTTGGCCTGCTCACCGCACGGCAGCCCGTTGTCGTAGCGCCACGATGCTTCGCGCACGGCAAGTTCCGCCGCTCGCAGCTTCATGTGTGCCTCGGCCAGCGGGAACGCGATTCCCTGGTTTTTGCCAATCGGCCGCCCAAAGACGACGCGCTCTTTGGCGTACTGGGTGGCCTTGCGCAGCGCCGCCTTGCCGATGCCCACCGCCTCGCCCGCGATGAGGATGCGCTCGGGGTTGAGCCCGTCGAGAATGTATTTGAACCCTTTGCCTTCGTCTCCGACTCGGTCGCTGACCGAAACCTTGAGCCCGTCGTAACGGGTCTCGCATGATCCGACGGCATTGCGGCCGATCTTGTCGATGAGGCGGATGTCGACCTCCGGCACCTGAAGGTCGGCCAGGAGCAGAGTCATCCCGTCGGTGCGCTTGACCGACTCTTCGAGCGGTGTCGTTCGGGTGAGCAGCAACACCTTCTGGGAGAGGTGGGCTTTTGTCGTCCATACTTTCTGCCCGTTGACGATGTAGTGGTCGCCGTTCAGAACGGCGCGCGTGGATATGGACGGGGTATCGAGCCCCGCGTCAGGTTCCGTGACCCCGAAGGCCACATGGAGTTTGCCCTCTGCGACCGCGGGCAGATAGGTCTGCTTCATCTCTTCGCTGCCGTGCTTGACCACGGGATTCATTCCGAAGATAGAGATGTGGAGGGCGCTGGCCCCATTCATCGCAGCCCCCGATGCCGCGACTTCTTCGAGAACGATTGACGCCTCCGTTATGCCGCCGCCGCCTCCCCCGTATTCCTCCGGAATGGCGACCCCCACCCAGCCTGCCGACGCCATGGTGTCGTAGAACTTCCAGGGGAACTCGTGCTCATGGTCGTGCTTTCGCCAGTAGTCGTCGCCAAAGTCGCTGCAGAGGTCTCGGATGGCGCCCCGGATGTCGCTGAGGTGTTCTGGTTCTTCAAAGTGCACGTGGGACTCCTCGACGGCGGTGGGGTAAGTATTCGGACGTTTTCGCTGCGTGCCCCCTGGACACTATGTATCTAAATCATTAGCATAATTAACATCCGCATATTTGGGAAGCGGAAACGCAGGCCGAGCACGATCGACATCGGCACGCAGCAACACGAATGAGGGCACCGAGATGAGATGGTTCGACCGCGACGAAGCGTTCGATGACATTGTCGACGGGGCGCGCATTGTCGCCGGAAACGCGTGCGGCACCCCCACGACCCTTCTCGCCGGGCTCGCCCGTCGCGCCGAGCGGTCCGGGCCCCTGACCCTCACGTGCGGCCTGCTGCTGGGCGAGATTCCCCTCGAAGCTGCCGTGCGATCCGGGGCGCTGCACCTGCGTAGTTGGCATGTTCACGGTGCTCTTCGCCAGCTCTACCGCGAAGGCCTCGTCGACTACCTGCCCGTTCGCCTGCTCGACATCCCCGATGTGGTTCTGCGGGATTCCGACGTCGCCCTCATTCGAGTCGGCCCCGCCGACCACGACGGCTACTGCAGCATCGGGCCTTCGGCCAGCTTCACGATCGACGCCATCGACCGGGCACGCCTCGTGATCGCCGAGGTCTCGGAAGACATGCCCCGAACCCGTGGCGACAGTGCCGTGCACATCTCGCGCATCGATCGGTTCGTTCGCTCGGAATACCCGCTGCCAGAGCATCCGCAGGCGTCACCGGATGCCGTAGCGGCCGCGATTGCCGAGAACGTTCTGAGCATCCTGCCGGAGGGTGCAACTCTGCAGCTGGGCATCGGCTCGGTTCCCGAGGCATTGGCCTCGGCAGTTGCCCGCGACGACACCCCTGGAACATTCGGGCTTATCGGGCTCGTAACCGACGCGATGGTCCCCCTCGTCGAGCAGATCGCCGCGCGCACGGGCATGCCTGTTCGCGCGGTCGAACTCATGGGCACTGCAGCGTTCATGCGCTGGGCCCACAACAACCCCGCCCTCGAAATGCGAAGCTCGCAGCACGTGCACAACCCCGTCGAGCTCTCGGCGATTCCGCGACTCGTCTCGGTGAATTCGGCGGTTGCGGTAGACGTGCGGGGGCAGGTTATTGCGGAATCGGTTCGCGGCTCGGTGATCGCCGGCGTTGGCGGGAGCGCCGATTTCTCCGAGGGCGCGCACCTCTCCGCCGGCGGCCTTCGCATCATCGCGCTCGCCTCGACGACCCGGTCTGGGGCGTCCACGATCGTCGCAGCCCATGATCGAGCCGATACGGTAACAACCCCTCACCACAGCGTCGACGCGGTAGTCACGGAACACGGAGTCGCCTGGCTTCGCGGGCGCACCCGTCGAGAAAGGGCGCACGCCCTCACTGCGATCGCCGGGCCCGACCACAGGGATTCGTTGAGTACCTTGGTCACCCACTAGACATCACCATTCGAGCCGAACCGGCTCTCCACTGAAGGGAAACCACAATGACGCAGCGCCGCCTCGGATCTTGGTTCGAAGAACTCCCCGTCGGAACGATCACTCGTCACGCGATCACGCGAACGCTCACCGAATCGGACAACGTTCTCTTCACCACGATGACCATGAATCCGCAGCCACTGCACCTCGACGCAGACTTCGCTTCGCGCACAGAGTTTGGCAAGCCGCTCGTGAACTCGTTGCTGACGCTGAGCACCGTGGTCGGGCTCAGCGTGCCGGAACTCACCCTCGGAACGACCGTGGCCAATCTCGGATTCGGCTCGATCGAGTTTCCCCAACCCGTCTTCGCTGGCGACACGGTTCATGTCATTACCGAGGTTACGGCCGCGCGCGCCTCCGCATCCCGGCCCAACGCGGGGATCGTGGAGTTTCGCCATGACGGCTTCAACCAGCGCGACGAACTCATCTGCCGCGCTGTGCGGTCCGCCCTCATGCTGCGCGCACCGCACGGGGAGTCGGAGTGATCGACGACACCAGCCACCACATCCCGGGTCCCGGTCCACTCGCGGGCGTGACGGTGGTCGACACGACCACGATGCTCATGGGGCCGTTCTCGACCGCCATTCTCGGTGAGCTCGGCGCCCGTGTGATCAAGATTGAGCCGCGCGACGGCGACATCGCGCGGGGAATCGACGATCGCGAGAACCAACTGCTCAGCCCGATCTACCTCAACATCAACCGGGGCAAGGAATCCATTGCCCTCGACCTGCGCGAGCCCGCCGATCGCGCCCTGTTCGAGAGAATCGTTGCCAAGGCAGACATCGTTGCGCACAACCGCCCCCCAGGGTCTGAGAAGCGCATTGGCCTCGACTACGACACCCTCGCGGCGATCAATCCGCGCATCATCGTGTGCGGCATGTTCGGTTTCGGCTCGACGGGGCCCTATGGCGCTCGCCCCGCGTACGACGATGTCGTGCAGGCGGTCTCGGGGCTCGCTGCCCATCAGACGGGAGACGGCGATCCGCAGTATGTGCGCACGCCCCTCACCGACAAGATCACCGGCATGCTCGCCGCTGGCACGATCAGCGCAGCGCTGTATGAGCGCGAGAAATCAGGTCGGGGCCAGTACATCGAGGTTCCCATGTTCGAGACGATGGTGCGCTTTCTGCTTGTCGAACAGCAGGGCGCCTATGTATTCGATCCCCCTCGCGGCCCTGCGGGGTATGCCCGTACCAACTCGCCACACCGGCATCCTTTGCGCACCACCGATGGACTCATCGGAATTCTCGCGAGCACCGATACCCACTGGGCTTCGCTCTTTCGCGTGCTGGGGCGTGATGACTTGCGGCACGACCCGCGCTTCACGAGCATCACCGCACGCACGGCCAACATCGATGCCCTCTATGAGTGGCTCGCTGGCGAAGTAGCCCGCCGCCCGTCGGGCGAGCTACTGGCTCAGCTTCATGCGGCATCCGTTCCTGCGATGCACGTGAACACGATCGAAGACCTCTTTACCGACGAGCACCTGGCAGCAACGGGATACATCGAAGCTGTCGAGCACCCTCGCGCTGGTCCGCTACGGCAGGCGAGAGCGCCGTTTCGCTTCTTGCGCAGTGGAACACCGGACCTCGCCGTCGCGCCTTCGCTTGATGCCGACGGCGATCGGCTGAGAGCGGAGTTCGCCGAATCTCGCGAACCCGCCAACAGCTCCGCAGGCGCCTGAAGTTACAGGCTCTTGAAGTTACAGGCTCTTGAAAGCCTGAACCGCGGCGAGTGACGACGAATCGACGACCTCGTCGCCGTGGCGCTGGATGACGATCTGCTGCGTTGCGCGCAGGTGCTTCTCCGCGAGAGAGCGAACCCCTTCGGCGTCGCCCTCGTCGATGAGGCGCGTGAGCACTTCGTGGGTTCGGAACGACTCACGCTGGCGCTCTTCGTCGGGGTACTGCGAGGCAGCGTTCACGGTCTCGGCCCAGGTTTGTTCCTGAATCGACCAGACCGCGGCCAGGGTTCGCACCAGCAGGCGCACGCTCTGGTTCTCGATTCCGCCGACCAAGATCTCGTGAAAGACGCGTGCCTTTGCGGAGTACTGCTCCCCCGCACCAATGAGCTTCTCGGTCTCTTCGAGGTTCTTGCGAAGCGCCGGCACGATGGTCTCGTGACGGTCGGCACGCGTGGCGCAGGCCACGGCGCACATCGGCTCAAGCATGATCAGCGACTCGGCGAGATCAGAGAGTCGTACCCCCTGGCCCTGCATCGAGAGCGCCACGGCGAAGGATGCGGATGACCAGTCGGGCTTGTGAACGTAGGCGCCGCCGAATTTGCCACGGCGCACGGTGATGAGTCCCTCTGCCTCGAGGATGCGCAGGGCCTCCCGCACGGAGGGTCCGCTTACGCCGTACTGGCGAACGAGGTCATCTTGGCGCGGTAGCGGCACGTCGGTCTGCTCGCTCTTGAGGATGCGCTGGCGCAAATCGGCCGCGATGGCCTCTGCGATCCGAGGCGACAGCCCAATGCGACTGGCCGAAGACCTGACGTTGTCTTCTCCCACTTCACCGATCCTTAATAAGTTATGAATCTAGACAATTCATAACTATTATACGGTTCGGCTTTTCAGACCGTCATCTGCCTCGCCGGTGCGAGATGGCCAAGCTCCGCGTAACCATCCCGCTTAACCGTTTGGGCGAACAAAGCAGATGTTCGATGGGAGTCTTCTGGCAGTCGTCGCGCGGCCTGACTCGCCCGCGACAACCACGATACGTCCACTTCGTCGGTGAAGCCCATGGCCCCGTGTAACTGGTGAGCGCCCCTAAGTACAACGCTCGCCGCCCGCTGCATCGCCACCCGCAGCCCCAGCGCCTCAACGAGTGCCGAGCGACCATCGCCGCTGTGCGCGATGGACCACAGCGCGTACTTGGCAAGCTCGCCGGCGGACTCCGTCTCAAGAGACATGTCCGAGAGTTGAAAGGCCACCGCTTGAAACTGAGACAGCGTGCGCCCGAACTGCTCTCGCTCCCTCGTGTATTGAGCGGTGTCGGCCACGGCGTTCTGGAGCAAACCCAGCAACCACCACGACTGCAAGGTTACGAGCACGGCCGCTCCCGTCAGCGTCGTCTCGCCCGTGGGTGAGGCGACAAGCTCGACTCCGAAGGGCGCGAGCTGCGTCCCGAGAAGCGGTGATGATGCCGTGGCCTCAAGGTCATAGCGGCGCCCCGTGAGGTCGACGGCATTCCAGGTGAGATCGAGATCCACGTGCATGCCGATTCGGTCGCCGACGCGCGAAACCAGCGTCGTCGCCTCAGCGCCCGATGCGCCGAGCCGCTCCACGACCGGGTACGGCACGGCAAAGTGCCCGGCAGCGCGAGCAACCTCTGCGGCCACCTCGAACTCGAGCGCCCCGTCGGCGGGCACAACATCCCAGATTCCCAGCTCCTCGAACGTCTCGCCGACCGCAACCCGTTCTGCAGGGTCGCTCACACAGCGGCGAAGGATGTCGACGCCACCGGCGGCGCTCAGGCGATCGCGAACAATCGCGCCAACCTCAATGGCCTCACGACACAGATCGCCGTTCACGAAGCAACCAACACTCTCGCCACGGTGTTCTTGTTGATCTCGAGCGTGCCAGAGGCGACCGTTGATGCCTGGGCATAGCGCCAGTGATCTTCAACCTCGCGGGTGAAGATCTGACTGTCGTCACCGGTCCCGAGGCCGACGTTGCCCACCATTTCCATCAGCACCTCGGCCACCTCTTGGTCGAGCGTCGTCACGGCCACACGGTACAGCGCGGCCTCGGCGATGGGAGGGGTGCCCGAATCTGCCTTAGCAAGCAGTCGATAGGCGAGCAGACGCGCTTGCCTCGTGCGGACGAGCGCCGCCGCCCAGCGATCCGTGAGGGAGGCAGGCAGGTCGTCCCATGCGTCACCCAGAGCATCCGGGGCCTCCCGCAGGAGCTTCTCGCAGCGGGCATACCGAGCGATGCCGATGCGCTCAAAGCTGAGCACGTCCATCACGATCTTCCAGCCGCCATCAACCTCGCCGACGACGCCGCTGTCGGGCACCCACGCAGTGTCGAGGTAAACCTCGTTCAGGTGGTGCGGGCCAAGCATCGCCTTAATGGGACGCACCTCGACCCCCGGCTGATTCATGTCCATGAGAAAGACGGTGATGCCGTCTTTTCTGCTGCTCTGCTCGCCCGTACGCGCGAGCAGGAAGCACCATTGCGCCATGCTCGCGTACGACGTCCATACCTTCTGGCCCGTGATGTTCCATCCGCCGTCAACCTTGGTGGCCCGCGTGCGCAGCGCAGGCAGGTCGGAGCCGGCTTCTGGTTCGCTAAAGCCCTGGCACCAGATGACTTCTCCCGACGAAATAGCCGGCAGGTGCTGTGCCCGCTGCTCCGCCGTTCCGTGGTTCATGATGATGGGCCCCACCCAGTTGAGCCCCATGTACTGGGCGCCCCGCGGCTCGTGAGCGGCCCACATTTCCTCGCGCAGGGCGGTCTGTTCCCAGACATCAGCGCCGAGCCCGCCGTGCTCCCGGGGCCAAGCCATGGTGAGCAGCTGGCGTGCGCCGAGCTCGCGGCTGAATTTCTCTGTGACGACGAGATCGGCGGGATCGTGCGTGAATGCACCGAGGAATCCCTCTGGCACGTGCTCGCCGATGAGCCCTCTCAGCTCCGCACGTAGCGCCGTTACGCGCTCGGGCTCGGAGAAGTCGAGCGTCATGAGCCCTCCCTCAAGTCGATGACATTACTATCTATATAAACTATAGACCCTAAAGAGTATCGTCCGGCCTGTTAAATTGGTAATCTTCTAAAACATTATTTAGCCACGGCGAACCCGGCGACGAGGGAGCATGACGATGAACGACAGCCCCAACAACACCCTCCCCCTGGCATCGAAAACCGCGCTGGTAAGCGGCGCTGGGCGCGGAATCGGGCGCGCTATCGCGCTTGCCCTCGCGGGCGCGGGCGCGACAGTAGTCGGCATGTCCCGTGACATCGATCAGATCAACGACTTCGTTCGCGAGGTCGACGGCGCGGGCGGTACCGCGTTCGGAATCGCGGTTGACCTCCGCGACCCAGCCTCGGTCGAGGCGGCGATCGCCGAACTTGAGACAGTGACCGACGGTGTCGACATCCTCGTGAACAACGCCGGCGTTAACGTGAAGCGCCCCACCGTCCCATTGCCGGGAACCGACTCCGTGGGGCAGCCGGGAACCGGGCCAGCGTCTGTCGCGATGTCCGACCACGAATGGGATTCGATTCTCGACACCCATGTGCGCGGCTCGCTGCACCTCATTCGGGCGGTCGTGCCGGGAATGCTTGAGCGTCGCTCGGGCCGAGTGATCAACATCGGGTCAAGCAGCGTGGGGCGACTCGCCAACATGGTGACGCCGTACCAAGTCGCCAAAGGATCGCTCACCCACCTCACGAAGGCTCTCGCCAAGGAGTGGGCGGCCTACGGAGTTACGGTCAATGCGATCTCTCCCGGGCAATTCCGCACCGACATGTCCAAAGCCCTGCACGACAGCGAAGCCGGCCAGGCCTGGCTGCGCGAGCGCATTCCGATGGGCCACGCCGGAGACGCGCGCCAGTTGGGAGCCCTCGCAGTGCATCTGGCAAGCGACCACTCCTCGTTCATCACCGGCCAGGTCATCTACGTGGACGGCGGAGAGACCCTCTAACGGTCGCTACGCTCGCGGTCGCCGAACAGCGCGAGCGAGTCATGTCGCTCGACGCTCCACTCGGCGAGCCTCTGACGCTCGAAAGCACGGTCTGGCCCGAGCATCCGCTCCCGACCGTTGCGGTAGAGGTCCATGGCATTGGCGGATGCAGCGGCCGGCACATCCGCCATCGCGTGGGCCAGTTGCCGAGCTCGCCCCAGCAGCGCATCGTGCTCGACGACCTCATTGACGAGCCCCCACCGCAGGGCCATCTCGGCGTCGATCGGCATCCCGGTGAGTGTCATCTGACGGGCACGCGCGACGCCGATCGCAGCCGGCAACTCCGCGCTGAGACCCCACCCCGGGGTCAGGCCGATCCTGGCGTGGGTGTCGGCGAAGGTGGCCGCCTCTGAAGCGATGACAAACGAGCACGCAAGCGCGATCTCGAGGCCACCCGACACGCAACTCCCGTTGACGGCGGCAATCGTGGGGGTGGTCATGGAGCGCAGCCGGGTCGCGGGGTCGATAGCCGGGGGCACATAGTCCGGATCGGAGAGCAGCTCCTTGGCATCGACTCCGCTGCTGAACGCGGGGTCTGTGCCCGTGATGACGATCGAGCGAATCGTCGGATCGGCTTCTGCTTCGGAGAGGCGCTCGACGAGGGCCACGCGCGTGGCGCGGTTGAGCGCGTTGCGTGCCGCTGGTCGATCGAGAGTGATGAGGAGCAGAGCCGATTCGCGTTCTAGCCATAAATCCGCCTGCATCATGTCTCCCCATCATCCGGGCCGGTTTAACTAATAAGCTATAAAAGATTTTATAGGAGAGAGAGCATCAATGTCGCTGCCCGCCCACATTTCAGACCGGCTGACCCTGCCCCTCATTTGCGCGCCGATGTTTCTCATCTCCACCCCCGAACTCGTGATCGAGTCATGCAAGGCCGGGCTGATTGGAGCCTTCCCGCGCAAGAACACCCGCACTCTCGCCGAGTTCGAAGGCTGGCTGCGGCAGATCAGGAACGCCCTCACGCAGTGGAGTGCCGAGACCGGCCTTACGTCTGGCCCGCTCGCCGTCAACGTCATCACGACCCTGCCGAGCACCGAATTGCGGGCCGAGCTTGAACTCTGCGCCGCCTATTCCGTTGACATCATCATCACGGCCAACGGCAAACCCACCGAGATCACCCGCATCGCCCACGATTTGGGCATGGCGGTCTACCACGACGTGATCTCAATCGAGTTTGCCGAGAAGGCCATTGCCGCTGGGGTCGATGGACTCAACTGCATCGGGGCGGGTGGCGGCGGGCACTCCGGCACCATGACGCATCTCGCACTCATTCCCAAGGTGAGGAGCATCTTCGACGGCGTCATCTCCCTCGCAGGAGCGGTTGCCACGGGCCGCGCCATCCGCGCCGCCGAGGTTCTGGGGGCCGATCTCGCGTTCGTTGGCACCCGGTTCGCGGCCACCCAGGAGTCGTCAGCTCACGCCATGCAAAAACAATGGATGGTCACCGGCACCTCTCGCGACCTGCGATACAGCCCCAAGGTCAACGGCGTTTC
>NZ_JBACFR010000029.1:0-4743 GCF_056262345.1 Homoserinimonas sp. | reverse complement strand
GATCCTCGACCTTGCCGTGTCTCTCAAGGCAGACCGCTTTCAGCGGCGCCCGCTTGAGGGACCGCAGACCGTTGCCGTGATATTCGACAAGTCGTCAACGCGCACGCGGGTGTCGTTCGCGGTCGGCATTGCCGATCTCGGGGGCGTGCCCCTCATCATCAGCACGGCGAATAGCCAGCTCGGGGGCAAGGAGACGGCATCCGACACCGCTCGCGTCATGGAGCGTATGGTTGCCGCGATCGTGTGGCGCACCTACGCGCAGGCAGGCCTCGAAGAGATGGCTGCGGGCACCACGGTGCCCGTGATCAACGCACTCTCGGACGACTTTCACCCCTGCCAGCTTCTTGCCGACCTGCTCACGATCCGTGAGCACCGTGGTGACCTCGCGGGGCAGACGGTCACGTTTCTTGGCGACGGTGCCTGCAACATGGCGCAGTCGTATCTGCTCGCAGGTGCAACAGCGGGTATGCACGTGCGCATCGCCGCCCCGGAGGGCTACATGCCCAGCGCCGAGGTTGTCGCGGACGCCGAGCGTATTGCCCTCACGACGGGCGGTTCCGTCGCACTCTTCACCGACCCCAAGGCCGCCGTCACCGATGTTGACGTGGTTGTCACCGACACCTGGGTGTCGATGGGCAAAGAAGAGGAGAAGGCTGAGCGGGTCGCTCTCCTCGGTGGCTATCGCGTCGATTCCGAACTGATGGCTCTCGCCCGCCCCGATGCCCTCTTCATGCATTGCCTTCCCGCCGACCGCGGGTACGAGGTGACTGCCGGCGTGATCGATGGCAGCCAGAGCGTGATCTGGGACGAGGCCGAGAACCGCCTACACGCTCAGAAAGCGCTTATGGTGTGGTTGCTTGACAAGTCGACCGCAGCATCCGTGGAGGCATGACGATGACCGACGATAAGGCGACAACGGGCGAGACAAACACAGGTTCGCTGTGGGGCGGCCGCTTCAGCGGTGGCCCGTCACCTGAGCTCGCTCGTCTCAGCAAGTCGACTCACTTCGACTGGCAGATGGCGCCCTACGACATTCAGGGTTCCCGGGCGCATGCCCGCGCTCTCGCGGCGGCGGGATATCTCGACGAGGCTGAGCTTCAGCGGATGCTCGCGGCCCTCGATCGCCTGGCCGCCGACGTCGAGAATGGCACGATTGTGGCCGCCGAGTCCGACGAGGATGTTCACGGCGCGCTCGAACGGCACCTGATCGACATTGCGGGGTCAGAGTTGGGCGGCAAGCTTCGCGCCGGCCGCAGCCGCAATGACCAGATCGCCACGCTTGTGCGGTTGTATCTGCTCGACCACGGCAGGGTGATCACGCACGACGTTGTTCAGCTGATTGATGCTCTCGCCGCACAGGCCGAGGCCCACATGGGTGCGATCATGCCGGGCCGAACGCACCTTCAGCATGCTCAGCCCGTCTTGCTCGCTCATCACCTGCTGGCGCACGCGTGGCCTCTGGTTCGCGACTTGGAGCGCCTGCGTGACTGGTCGGTGCGGGCATCCGCCTCGCCCTATGGTTCCGGTGCCCTCGCCGGCAGCTCGCTCGGCCTCGACCCCGCCTTGGTCGCCCGCGAGCTTGGTCTGAGTGGCCCCACCGAGAACTCGATCGACGCAACGGCGAGCCGCGATGTTGTCGCGGAGTTCGCCTTTATCGCGTCGACGATCGGCATCAACCTTTCGCGGTTCGCCGAGGAGATCATCATCTGGAACACGAGGGAGTTCGACTTCGTCACCCTCGACGACGGATATTCGACGGGGTCGTCGATCATGCCGCAGAAGAAGAACCCCGACATCGCCGAGCTTGCCCGCGGCAAGTCCGGCCGCCTCATCGGCAACCTCGCCGGGCTTCTCGCCACGCTCAAGGGTCTGCCCCTCGCGTATAACCGCGATCTGCAGGAGGACAAGGAGCCCGTCTTCGACTCTGTCGAGACGCTCGAGGTCTTGTTGCCCGCATTCACGGGCATGGTCGCTACCCTCCGCTTCAACACGGATCGCATGGCTGAGCTTGCTCCCCAGGGCTTCTCTCTCGCGACGGATGTTGCCGAGTGGCTCGTCAAACAGCGCGTCCCCTTCCGCGAGGCGCACGAGATCAGCGGGGCGCTCGTCGCATTCTGCGAGAAAAATGGTCTCGAGCTTCACGAGGCATCGGATGCCGACTATGCCGCCATTGACCCTCGCCTCACGGGCGGGGTGCGCGAGGTCCTCACGGTTGAGGGCGCCGTCGCCAGCCGCGACGGCGTCGGCGGCACCGCACCGGTGCGGGTCGCCGAGCAGCTCGTTGTGCTCATCGCACGCGTCAGGGCTTTCGTTCCTCAGGTGTAGTGGCGTGGGGCGAGGCGGGGTGGCGCATGTTTGATCGCAGTCTGCTCGCTCGCCCCGCGCTTGACGTAGCGCCGCTGCTCTTGGGCGCGCGGTTAATCAGCCGCGGTGTGACCGTGCGTTTGACCGAGGTAGAGGCATACCTCGGAGCGGACGATCCTGGCTCGCACGGGCACCGTGGCAAGACTGCTCGGAACGCGGTTATGTTCGGTCCACCTGGGCACCTTTATTGCTATTTCACGTACGGCATGCATACCTGTTCAAACATTGTTACCGGGGCGGAGGGAACTTCGTCGGGAGTTCTTCTGCGTGCGGGCGAGGTGATTGATGGCGTCGACATTGCGCGGGCTCGCCGCCATACCACTAAGGATGATGTTGACCTGGCGCGGGGCCCTGCGCGGCTCACGGTCGCTCTCGGCATCACTCTCGGTGACAACGGCCATGACTTGCAGTCAGGCGATATTCGCCTCGAATTGGCATCATCGCCCTCTGCCTACGAAGCGGGGCCGAGAACAGGTGTGTCCGGGCACGGGGGCAGCGATTTTTTCCCTTGGCGCTTCTGGATACCAGGCGACCCCACAGTCTCTCCGTATCGCCGCAGCACTCGCCGCAAGGCCTGAGCCTGCGACGGCGCCCCATAGGCCGCGGCGGGGGAGGTAGGGTCTCGTTCATGTCAGTCGGTAACGTCTCGCCCGCAGCAGTGCTGACGCGCGTCGGTGCCGCGGGTTGGGTGGGTTGGACCACCCTTGCCATGACGATGGTCGCAAGCACCCTCGCGGCTTCATTGCAGCGGCGGGCGGGCATTTGTGCGACTGCAGGATTGGATAGTCCGCGGGGGTGGGTGTTTCGTCTTGTGCCGCTGGGACAAACCTGCGGCGATGAGTTAACGGTGAGAGAAGTAGTGCTCCAGGGTTCCCTGACAGCTATCGCCGCTCTCGCCGCGATAGCTGGCGTGTCAGCGGTTCTAGCCCTACTCTTGCGACGCCCGCCAAGCACCCCGCCCCTTATGGATGGATGGCTCCTGCGCTGCATAGCTGGGGGCATTGTTCTTGCGCTTATGGCTGGGGTATCACAGGCCGCTACTGGTCTCTATTTCGAACCACAGGGCGTGTCTCTGGGGATCGTTCTCGGCGTCAGCGCGGGGTTCACCGTGGGGTTTCTAGCAACCGGTGTTGTTGGAGGGGTCGTTGCCGTGGTGAGGTCGTCACAAAGATAGATACATCCCGAGGATGACCCCGGTTTGCATCCGTGGGCTGATGTGCGAATGGATGCTCACGGCGAGGCTAGAGGCATGAACCATTTCCCGCAGGGCCGCGTCGTGCTTGCCGCCCAGAACCTCGTTGTCTCCTATGCCGATCACACGGCCCTCGCGGGGGTGAGCCTGTCCATCAGCGCGGGGGAGTCCGTGGCCATCATGGGGCCGTCTGGTTCGGGAAAGACGACGCTGCTTCACGCTCTCGCGGGCATCCTGCCTCCGAGCGGAGGTGACATCACGGTGTCGACAGGGCCAGCCCCGCTGCGCCTTGCTGGCCTCGGTGAATCTGAGCGCTCCCGCCTGCGTCGAGAGGAGTTCGGCTTCGTTTTTCAGCAGGGCTTTCTGATCCCCGAACTGACCGTTGTCGAGAACGTCGCGCTCCCATTGCTTCTCGCCGGCCACGCCCGGAGGAGTGCTGAGGCCGATGCCTCCGTGTGGCTCGCAAAGCTTGGCCTAGCCGGTCTTGAGAAGCGCCGCATCGGCGAGCTCTCGGGCGGCCAGGCGCAGCGGGTGGCAATCGCCCGCGCCCAGGTGACGGGCGCAGGGGTGATCTTCGCGGATGAACCGACGGGTGCCCTCGACTCTGTGACCTCGACCGAGGTCATGTCGGCGCTCCTTGAGGTCACCGCGGATGGCAGCCGTGCGCTCGTCGTCGTGACGCACGATGAGCAGGTGGCCGCCCGATGCTCGCGCACCGTCCGGCTCCGTGACGGTCGTCTCGACGTCGTCGGTGCCACCTCCGAGGTGTCGGCATGACCGCGGTCGTAGCCCGCCCAGCACGGGGTCGCCCCTCGATATCCCGTCTGGCGTGGATGTTTGCGCGGCCGAGCGCGGATAGTGCGGCAACACTCGCGCTGCCCGCGGTGACCTTTGCGATCACGACCGCGCTGCTCCTTATTGTCACCGGCGGCACGATTATGTTCTGGCAGTGGCCGGAGTCCGATTACTCGGAGTTGTATCGCGTCCTGAGCGTCTTGGCCCTTGCGCTTTTGGTCATTCCGCTCGCTGGGTTGAGCGGTGCCGCAGCGCGACTCTCTGCTCGTCGGCGCGACGACCGCCTCGCCACTCTGCGACTCCTCGGTGCCACGCCGTCGCAGGTCGCCCGCATTACGGTACTGGAATCGGTTGTCGTTGCCGCTGCGGGGGCGCTCGCCGGAATCGTGCTC
>NZ_JBACFR010000028.1:0-2629 GCF_056262345.1 Homoserinimonas sp. | reverse complement strand
TGATCGCGCCCACCTTTGGTTCGCCCCAGCTGTCGGATGATGAGGCCGCAACCCTGCGGGTTCGGCTAGAAGAGAGCGGAGCGCGGTCGTACGCGGAGCGTCTGCTCGCGGACCACATCGCCAGGGCTCGCGCCGTGCTCGCCCGCGACCACATCCCCGAGCCGCTGCGACGCACGCTCGAACCGCTCATCGATCAGGTCATCAGGCGGGGGCGGTAGTGGCACAGCGGGAAGGTTCGACCGGCACGGGAATGGGGGCACACATGCCGCAGCAGGTGGGTAACAATGGTGTCGTGGAGACCAACGGCTCGTCGACGCGGTTCGATCTCTACACGCGTGTGTGTGAGCAGGCCGCGGCCGTGGTCATCCAGCAGTATTCGACCTCGTTTGGCGCGGCAACGCGCCTGCTCCCCGTTGCCGTTCGGCGGCATATCTCCAACATTTACGCGCTCGTGCGGGTGGCCGATGAGGTCGTTGATGGTGCGTCTGCGGATGCCGGGCTCACGCCTGCGCTGGCGGGTCGCGCGCTCGATGATCTTGAGGCTCAGACCGAGGAGGCCATCGGTTCGGGTTACAGCACAAATCCCATCGTGCATGCATTCGCTACGACGGCCAGGGAGGTGGGATTCGGCGCCGACCTCACCCGCCCGTTTTTCGCGTCCATGAGGGCGGATCTCACGGAGGTTGTGCACGATCCGGATAGCTTCTCGGCCTATGTCTATGGCTCGGCAGAGGTAATCGGTCTCATGTGCCTCGAAGCGTTCCTCGCGGGCCACGACCGCAGTGAGCAACAACTCGTCGAGCTCACCGCTGGCGCGCGTGCGCTCGGGGCGGCGTTTCAAAAGATCAACTTCTTGCGAGATCTAGGCGATGACTACGAGGCCCTCGGGCGCAGTTACTTTCCCGCCGTCAGCGTTGAGGGTTTCACCGAGGCAGACAAAAGCGCCATTCTCGACGACATTGACTCTGACCTCAGGGTTTCGCTGGCATCCCTGCCGCTTCTTCCTTCGCAGAGCCGCCGCGCGGTGTGTCTCGCACAATCGCTGTTCACCGAGCTGGCCCGGCGTCTGAGGTCTACCCCCGCATCCGAGATCGTTCAGGTGCGGGTGAGCGTGCCGACCGCGGTCAAGGCGCGGCTGGTGGCACAGGCGATGGCGGGCAGGATGCCCCGCGCATGAGTAACGAAGACACCGCCGTCGACAGCGGCGCGCAGCACGCTGGCTCGCCCCGATCCGCCATCGTTATTGGCGGCGGTATCACGGGCCTGGCCGCGGCTGGGCTGCTCGCCCGTGAGGGCTACACGGTCACGCTGCTCGAAAAGCAGCCGGTCGTCGGCGGCCGGGCCGGGCTGTGGGAGTCGCAGGGTTTTCGCTTCGACACGGGCCCGTCGTGGTACCTCATGCCCGAGGTCTTCGATCACTTCTTCAGGCTTATGGGCACCTCGGCATTCGAGCAGCTCGACCTGGTGCGCCTCGACCCCGGTTATCGGGTGTTCTTTGAGGGCGACCCGCAGCCCATCGCAATAACGTCGGACCGTCAAGAGAACATCGACCTCTTCGATAGCCTCGAACCCACCTCTGGTCTGCGCCTCTCTCGATACCTCGACTCCGCGACCGACACGTATGAGATGGCCAAGAAGCGCTTTCTCTATTCCACATTCGAATCATTCAAACCTCTCCTGCGGTGGGACGTGCTCAAGCGCCTCCCGACCCTTGCGCGTCTTCTCTTGCAGAGCCTCGACCGCAGGGCCGCGGGCACGGTTCGCGACGATCGCCTGCGCCAGATTCTCGGCTACCCCGCCGTCTTTCTTGGCTCCTCGCCGTTCACAACGCCGAGCATGTACCACCTGATGAGCCACCTCGATATGACCGACGGTGTCTACTACCCCATGGGCGGTTTCACGACCATCATCGACCGCATCGCCACCCTGGCGACGGATGCGGGGGTCGAGATTCGCACATCATCCGCCGTCGATCGCATCGTCGTCGACGATGGCAAGGTCACGGGAGTGCAGTTCGCCAACGGCAACTATCTGGCCGCCGACCTGGTGGTGTCGACCGCCGACCTGCACCACAGCGAGACGCAGCTGCTGCCCGAGAAATACCAGACCTATCCCGAGAAATACTGGCGCTCGCGAGTATCGGGTCCCGGCGCGATGCTGCTCTACCTGGGTGTCGAGGGTGACCTCCCCGAGCTCGAGCACCACACGCTCCTCTTCGCCCGTGACTGGCGTGCCAACTTCGATGCGATCTTTGGTGCCGAGACCCGAATCCCCGATACGGCGAGCCTGTATATCTGCAAGCCCAGCGGGGTTGACCCTGCGGTTGCGCCCGAAGGTCACTCAAACGTGTTCGTGCTCGTTCCCATCCCCGCCGATCCCCCGCTCACCGATCTGGACGCCCTCGGCGATCGGGTGATCGATCAGATCGCAGAGTGGGTGGGCATCCCCGACCTTGCCTCCCGAATCGTTCTGCGGCGCACGGTGGGCCCGGCCGATTTCGAGCGCGACCTCAACGCGTGGAAGGGCTCTGCGCTCGGCCCCGCCCATGTGCTCAAACAGAGCGCGTTCTTTCGCGGCACCAACAAGAGCCGCAAGGTCGAAGGGCTGCTTTATGCCGGCAGTTCCAGCA
>NZ_JBACFR010000027.1:0-7423 GCF_056262345.1 Homoserinimonas sp. | reverse complement strand
TTTTTGCGGTGACGTGTAGAACGGCGACAGCCAGATGGCGTCGACTCCGAGTTCGGCGAGCGAGTCGAGGCGCTCGGTGATTCCGGGGAGGTCGCCGATGCCGTCGCCCGATGCGTCGGCGAATGACCGCGGGTAGATCTGGTAGATCACGGCGGAGCGCCACCACTCCGGGGCGGGGGTGCGGTTGTCGTCGGCAGTTTCAGGGCGCATGGGCGACAGACTAACTGACCCGGCTGGATTGTGAAAGCGCTTGCATCATTGCGATTTGGGAACGGATCTTGTTCATTATTGGCAAATGAACATTGATGGGTGACAATGAAAGCGTTTGCAGTCTCCTGCAAGTTCACACATCACAACGAAAGCCCGCACAGCACGCTGGCACCTCACCTCACGGTGGGCTCGGTCAGCAGCGCGGCGATCACACACAGGAAAGGTGACACCAATGACGGTGAAATCGCGCAGCATCCTCGCGGCCGGGGCAATCGCCACGACTGCCGTTCTCGGCCTCGTGGGCTGCTCGGGTGGCTCAGGCGCCGACGACAGCGGCGACACGACCAAGCTCACCGTGTGGGTTGACGCCGAGCGCGTCGACGCGCTCAAGGGCGTCGCGGCCTCCTACAAGGAGAAGACCGGCATCACCGTGGATCTCGTCTCCAAGGCCAACGCCGACATCAAGGACGACTTCACGCAGCAGGCTCCGACCGGCAAGGGCCCCGACATCGTCATGGGCGCCCACGACTGGCTGGGCGAGCTCGTGAGCAACGGCATCGTTGCCCCCATCGAGCTGGCCGACAAGCAGGACGAGTTCCTCGAGGTTGCCTACGAGGCAGCAACGTATGAAGGCCAGCAGTACCTGCTGCCCTACGGAGTCGAGAACATCGCGCTTCTGCGCAACGTCGACCTCGTGCCGAACCCCGTCGCCACCTACGACGAGATGATCGCCGCTGGCACCTTCGTGGTTGAGTCCGACGGCCAGGGCCTCGCCAACCCGTACCACCTCTACCCGTTCCAGACCTCGTTCGGTGCTCCCGTCTTCGGCAGCGACGATGAGGGATACGACACGAGCGACCTGCAGATCGGCAGCGACGGCGGATACGCATTCGCCGACTGGCTTGCAACCCAGGGCAAGAATGGCACGGGCGTAATCGACACCGAGCTCACGGGTGACATCGCCAAGGAGCAGTTCACGAGCGGCGCGGCAGCCTTCTGGCTTACGGGCCCGTGGAACGTCGGCGCGGCCATGGAGGCGGGCATCAACGTTGCCGTCGACGTGATCCCCACGCCGGGCCCCGAGGCCGCCCAGCCTTTCGCTGGTGTTAAGGGATTCCTGCTGAACGAGCAGAGCAAGAACAAGGTCGCTGCTAACGACTTCCTCGTTAACTACCTCGGCACCGTTGAGGTTCAGAACGCGCTGTTCGACTCGGGCAACGTGCTCCCCGCCCTCACCGAATCGGCCGAATACGCCTCCTCTGACCCGATCGTCGCGGGCTTCCGTGCCGTCGGCGCCGAGGCCGTCCCGATGCCCGCCAGCCCCGCAATGGGTGCCGTGTGGGAGTTCTGGGGCCAGGCAGAGGGTGCAATCCTCAACGGTGACGACCCCACCACCACGTGGGAGAAGCTCGTCGCCGACATCCAGGCAGCTCTCGACAAGTAGTCGCTGAGACAGATAGACACGGGGGTGTCCCGCATCGCGGGGCACCCCCACCATCACGGCGGACGAAGGCTGCGAGATGACACCAACAAACACCGACCCCGAGGTCGTGGTTAGCCCCAGGCAAAAGAAGGCTGCGCGCCTGGCCGAGGCGGCCTCCGGCGGTCTCAAGATCATCCTGCTCAAGATCGTGCTTTTGGGCATCGTCGATGCCATCGCGGTTTATGCGCTTTTCGTGCTCGTGCTCAAGGACGAGTGGCTGGTCGCGGCAATCGTCGCGGTGGTCACGCTCGTCGTGAACTGGATCTACTTTTCACACCGTGTTATCCCGGCCAAGTACCTCACTCCTGGCCTGATCTTTCTCCTCATCTTTCAAGTCTTCGTAATCGCCTATACGGGTTACATCGGCTTTACCAACTACGGCACGGGCCACAACTCCGACAAGGACCAGGCCGTTCAGGCGCTCATGAGCTCGGCCCGCGAGCGGGTGCCCGACTCCGTTACCTACCGGGTAACCGTTGTTGAGAACCTCGAGGGCCTCGGTCTGCTCGTCACCGATCCCGACGGAGAGGTGAGCGTCGGCACCGCCACCTCGCCCCTCACCGAGGTCGACAACGCGGAAATGGACGGCAATGTCGCCGTCTCGGTGCCCGGATACACCTCGCTCAGCTTTCAGGATGTTCTCCAGCGGCAAGGCGAAGTCTTCGACCTTGAGGTGCCCGTCTCAGACGACCCGAACGACGGGGTGCTGCGCACGGGCGACGGTAGCTCGGCCAACATCTACCTCTCAAGCCTGATCTACGACGAGCAGGCCGACACGATGACGGATGCCGAAACGGGCGTCGTCTACAGCGATATCGGCACGGGCGCGTTCACCTCTGAGAGCGGCGAGGAGTTGCTTCCGGGCTGGCGCATCACGGTAGGTTTCGACAACTTCGCGCGCGCTTTCGGCGAGGAGAGCATCCGCGGGCCCCTCATTAACGTGACGATCTGGACGATCATGTTCGCGCTGCTGTCGGTGGCGTCGACCTTCCTCCTCGGCATGTTCCTCGCGATCGTCTTCAACGACAAGCGCATGAAGGGACGCAAGTTCTACCGCATCATCATGATCCTGCCGTACGCGTTCCCCGCGTTCCTTTCGGCCCTGGTGTGGGCCGGCATGCTCAACGAGCGGTTCGGGTTCGTCAACGAGGTGCTGTTCGGCGGGGCCGACATCCCCTGGCTTACCGATCCGGTTCTGGCCAAGATCAGCATCCTCGTCGTGAACCTGTGGCTCGGATTCCCGTACATGTTCCTCGTTGCGACGGGCGCGCTGCAGGCCATCTCTGATGACGTCGTCGAAGCCGCCACGGTGGACGGGGCTAAGCCCTGGCAGGTGTTCAGGCTCATCAAGCTGCCCCTCGTGCTCGTGACGATGGCGCCCATCCTCATCTCGTCGTTCGCCTTTAACTTCAACAACTTCAACCTCATCTACATGCTCACGGGGGGTGGGCCTCGCGATACGAGCGCCGGCATCAATGTGGGGGCGACCGACATCCTGATCTCGATGGTCTACAAGGTTGCGTTCACGGGCCAGTTCCGTGACTACGGCCTCGCGAGTGCCTTCACGATCATCATCTTCATCCTGGTCGCGGTGATCGCGGTTGTGAGCTTCAGAAAGACCAAGATGCTGGAGGACCTGAACTAATGAGCGCAGTAACGACCCGCTCGGGCGCCACAGTCCCGACCAAGCGCACGTTCTCCTTCGGCCGGTGGTTCCGCGCGACCGGCTGGCGACACCTCGTCGGCCTTGTGCTCATCGTCTTCTCGCTGTTTCCGCTGCTCTATGTGCTGTCGGCATCCCTCAACCCGATCGGTTCGCTCACCGGGTCGAATGCCCTGTTCTCCAACATCGGTTTTGGGGCCTACGAGCGGCTGTTCAACGACCCCTCGCAACCGTTCGGCGCGTGGTTCATCAACACGATGGTCATCGCCTTCGTCACCGCAGTGCTCACGGTGTTTATGGGGGCCCTCGCCGCCTACTCGTTCTCACGGATGCGGTTCGCAGGTCGCCGATTCGGGCTCATGACGATTGTGCTCGTTCAGATGTTCCCCCAGCTGCTCGCCGTCGTGGCGATCTTCCTCCTCATGAACACGATCAGCGACTGGTTCCCCGCGATCGGCATCAACACCCACATCGGCGTGATCATGGTGTACCTCGGCGGGGCGCTCGGCGTGAATACCTACCTCATGTATGGGTTCTTCAACACGGTGCCCAAGGACATCGACGAGGCGGCCAAGATCGACGGGGCGAGCCATGCCCGCATCTTTTTCACGATCATCCTGCGGCTCGTTGCTCCGATTCTCGCGGTCGTTGGCCTGCTCTCGTTCATTACGACGACCAACGAGTTCGTGGTCGCGAGCATCGTGCTCATCGACCCCGAGAAGCAGACCCTCGCGGTCGGGCTCTACAAGCTCATCTCAAACCCGAACTATGCGGACTGGGGAGCCTTCTCGGCCGGAGCGATCATCGCGGCGCTGCCCGTCACGATCCTGTTCCTCTTCTTGCAGAAGTACATCGTCGGTGGGTTGACCGCGGGAGCCGTTAAGTAGGTCGCTACGGTTGGTCGTTCGCTGCGGTCGGTACCTCGCTACTGCCGGTAGTTGGCCCCATGGAGCCGCCTACGCCATCCGAAGCTCTCGGGGGTATCCTCGGCGCCACGGCGGGCGGAGCCGCCTGCGCGACGAAAGGGGCGACGATGACGGGCAAGATCGGCAACATCACTTTTGACTGCGCAAACCCGCGCGAACTCTCACACTTTTGGTCAGACGTGCTCGGGTACCCCCGCGCCGAATACCCGGCAGAGCTGGCAGAAGCTGTTCTCGCGGGTGGCGGCACCCAGGATGATCTCGACGCGCGCAGCATTGCAGAAGACCCCACCGGGGTGGGACAGCGACTGTACTTTCAGCGCGTGCCCGAGACGAAGACGGTCAAGAATCGTGTGCACCTCGACATCAACGCGACCCCGGGGCGCCGGCCGACCCCAGAAGAGCTCGATGCCGAGCGCGACCGCATCGTTGGCCTCGGTGCTCGCCAGGTGGCCTTTCACGAAGAGGCGTGGGGACCGTTTGCCGAACGCCACTATGTGATGCACGACCCAGAAGGCAACGAGTTCTGCATTCAGTGACGCGGCTGCGGCGACGCCCGTCTCGCGTGGTGCCGCCCGCCCGCCACACCCGGGTGTGACGCCGTGTTCATGAGGGCCCGTGGGAAATGTTATTCTTGTCGGGTTGCCTGAAACGGGCGCGGCTTCTGCATGCAGAAGCAACGCCCCCTTAGCTCATTGGTAGAGCACTTCCTTGGTAAGGAAGAGGCAGTGGGTCCGATTCCCACAGGGGGCTCGGTCATCCTTTATTTTTATTGGATGCCGTGGCTGAGTAGCTCAGTTGGTTAGAGCGCACGACTCATAATCGTGAGGTCGCGGGATCGTGCCCCGCCTCAGCTACCACGGGCCCTTTCATTGAATCGGGCTTCCTTCTTCAGCACATCCGACCGGCGGCTCTTACAAGGTTGCCGGGGGTTGTGCGGACAGCGACTGCGTCGAAGTCGACCAACGGGCTTCCTTGCTCCTTCGAGACTGCGCAAATTGTCGCCTTAGACCCGAATAGACGACCATTTGCGCAGTCTCGGTGGAGCTAGCGCTGGGTAGCAGCCAACCCCGCCCCGCCCCTAGGCTCGGCGCATGAGCATCGATGCCCTCCGCCCTTCCCGCGCTCGTCGATGGGGAGCGCCGGTGGCCATTGCGGCACTCGTCGCTGTCGCGATCGGATGCACCCTCGCGCAGGCTCCTGCGGCACCGCTCGGTGAGGATGCGGCGGCTGGCGATTTCAGCGCCACCCGCGCCATGGAGCACATCGAGGCGATCTCGCAGGAGACGCGCCCGATTGGCTCCCCAGCCCACGCCGAGGCCCGCGACTACCTCGTGGGCGAGCTGGAGGCCCTGGGGTTGGAGGTCGAGGTGCAGGAGCGCACCGGAGTTTCGGAGACGAGACCGGGGCGCACGCAGGGCATCGCGTTCGTTCAGAACATCGTGGCGACGCGAGAGGGCAGCGACCCGACCGGAACCCTCGTTCTCGCCGCCCACTACGACTCCGTCAACGGTTCGCTCGGTGCCGGTGACGACGGCATCGGCATCGGCTCGATCATGGAGTCCGCGCGCGCTCTCGGCGATGAGACTCCGACCAACGACCTCATCATCCTCTTCACCGACGGCGAGGAATCCGGGCTGCTGGGTGCTGAGGCGTTCACGCGCGACGATTCAGCATCCCTCGTGCAGCCGGTCGTTGTCGTCAATCTCGAGGCACGAGGCACCGCAGGCTCGCCACTGACATTCCGTACGTCGAGCCCCAACGGACCCATCACGGCTTACACCTCGGCCGCGGGCGGAGTCGTTGCGAACTCTGCGATGGAGACGGTGTTCGGCCTCATGAGCAACGACACCGATTTCAGTCGCTTCTCCGAGGGTGGTCTGCTCGGCACCGACAGCGCGATCGTCGGCGGTGGGGCGCTCTATCACTCGCCGCTCGACAGCCCCGAGAATCTGAGTCGCGCATCTCTGCAGCAGATGGGGCAGTCCACGCTGGCTCTCACCCGCGAACTCCAGGATGCCGACCTGGCTGCACTGCAGGAGGGCCAGGACACCATTGTCGCGACCGTGCCCTGGGGGCTATTGAGGTTTCCGCTCGCCCTCGAGCTGCCGTTCGCGATCGCCGGGCTTGGCGCGGCCATTGCCGCAGCCGTAATCGGTCGGCGTCGTCGCGAGCTGACCGTGCCCAGAACGCTCATCGGCATTGTTGTCGCGCTGGTGTCGGTGGCGCTGGCGGCAGGTGGCGCCTACGCCCTGTGGGCGGCTGCCCTGGCCATCGACCCGGGGCAGGCATCGGCGAGCGTCGGCGAGCCCTATGTTGCGTGGCCATATCTGGCCGCGATAGCCGTGCTCACGGTGGGCGCCGTAGTCGGGCCTTTCCTTCTCCTCCGGCGGATGCTCGGGCAGGCAGCCCTGGTCACGGGCGCGCTGGTGGCGGTGACGGTTGTGGGCGTAGCGCTCGCGGTCGCATTGCCCGGGGCCGCATCCGTCGTGGCATTCCCCGCCCTGTTCGCCGCCGTGGCGATGGTCGTCGCACAGCTGCTTCCGGCCAGATTTGCCTCGTGGCGGGTTGCCGTGCTCGCGCTGGGCGCGCTGCCCGCATTCGCGCTGATCGTTCCGGTGGCGGTGTCGGCCTCCGAGCTGGGGCTGCCGCTGGGCGGGCCCGTCGCCGCATTGTTCGTGGCGATTGTGCTGCTGATGGCGCTGCCAGTGGTGGCGGAAATTCGCCCGGCGACATCGCAGACCGGGGAGAGGGCCCGACCGCTGCGGGCCGCCGTTGGCGCAGCATCCGTCGTCGTGGTTGTCGCAGCGCTCGCCGCCGGAGGGCTTGTGGCTAATGGGGAGGGTGCGACCTTGCCCCGCCAGGAGAGTGTGGAATACGCCATCGACACCGACGCGGGCGCCGCGCTGTGGTCGAGCCGGCGGGCGCCGGTGAGCGAGTGGAGCGCCGAGCTGCTGGACGGAGACCGCCGCGTACTGGCCGATGTCGCCCCGTGGTGGGGCACGAGCGCCCGCAGCACGGGGGAGGCCCCCGTCGCGGAGCTAGAGGCGCCGAGCGTGACGGTGGTCACGGATGAGGCCGCGGGCGACCGCAGAACCCTCACGTTGCAGATCGATTCGCGGCGCTCAGCCCCCACGCTGGGGG
>NZ_JBACFR010000026.1:0-22684 GCF_056262345.1 Homoserinimonas sp. | reverse complement strand
CGTGGGCAGAGCGAAGCCGACTCCGAACCGCAGGTGTTGAAAGAGCACCTGGTCGAGCCCGTCGGACTGCTGCTCAAAGATCCGGTCGATCGTCTCGGGCGACAGCAGCCGAATTCCGTCGACCTCCCCGCCGTTCGTGATCACGGATTCGATGCGCGCAACCGACCGCGCATTGCCCTGGCCTCCCGCGCCACCAATCTCGGCCGCCTTCCACTCGTCCGTCCAGGTCGCGGTCGCGTCGAGCACGGGAGCCATAAACGTGCGGAGGGCAGGGTGCCCCTCCGGCAGTCCCGAGAGATCCATTTGCGCGGGTGGCGGCGCAACCACATGCGCGACCCGGCCAAACTCGGCACGGTCGAGCCCGATGTGAAAGTCGGCGCCGAGAGGCTCTGCGATTTCTTCTCGCACGAACGTGCCGAGCGTGCGCCCGGTCACTCGGCGAATGATCTCACCCAGCAGGTGCCCGTAGTTCAACAGGTGGTATCCGGATGCCGTGCCCGGCTCCCACCAGGGAGCCTGTGCTGCAAGCTTGGCCGCAGCCGCCTCGGGGTCGTACAGGTCGTCGGTTGTGAACGGCAGATCCCATCCGCTCACTCCCGAGGTGTGAGACATCACCTGCTTGACGGTGATGCCCTCCTTGCCGTTGCTGCCGAACTCTGGCCAGTAGCGCGCCACCGGAGCGTCGAGGTCAATCTCGCCCCTGTCAACCAACATGAGCATCGCGAGTGCCACAACCGTCTTGGTTGTCGACCACACATTGGTGATGGTGTCGCGCTGCCATTCGGCGCTGCGTTCTTCGGTAGCGAAGCCGCCCCAGAGGTCGATGACTGGCTTGCCGTTGATTGTCGCGGCGATAGACGCCCCGAGCTCCTCCCCCGAATCGAGTTGGCGCTGTAGTTCTTCTCGCACCGACTCGAATCGTGGGTCGTTCTCTCCGTGGACTACTGCGGAGGCAGATGCAATCGCGTCGCTCATATGAAGCTCCTTTGCTTCGAGAAATATTGGGGTCAAAAACCCTTGCGGCGTGGGGTGGTCCTGCATGTATGGTGAAAACATACCAACCGGTCGGTTCTGACACCAGAGTCAGACTGCCGCAACAAAGAACTGTCACGAAGGAGTGGTGGACGTGGGTCGATTCGACGGCGAAACGGCACTGATCACCGGCGCAAGCCGGGGCATCGGTCTCGCCATCGCTCAGCGCTTTGTCGCCGACGGCGGCCGAGTCGCCATCACGGCCAGGGGCCAGGAGGCGCTGGATGCTGCGGTCGCCACACTCGGCGGGCCGAGCGTGGCCATCGCCATTGCGGGCAAGGCAGACGATCCCGGCCACCGGGCTGAGGTCTTTTCCCGCATCTCCGAGAGTTTCGGATCGGTCGACCACCTCGTTAACAACGCCGGCATCAACCCGGCCTATGGCCCAGCCCTCCAGACCGACGAGGCTGTCGCTCGCAAGATTCTCGATGTCAACGTCATCGGCGCCCTAGCCTGGAGCCGGGACGCCGTCGCCGCGGGCCTCACCAGCACGATCGTCAACCTGTCGTCGATCTCGGCCCTCACTGCGGCTCCCGGCATCGCCTTCTACGGGGTCTCCAAGGCAGCTCTCATCTCGCTCACTCAGCAGCTCGCCCACGAACTGGCTCCGAGCATCCGGGTCAACGCCGTTGCTCCCGCCGTTATCAAGACCAACTTCGCCAAGGCCCTCTATGAGGGTCGCGAAGACGAAGTTGCCGCCCGTTATCCCCTCGCCCGACTGGGCGTTCCCGACGATGTTGCGGGGCCTGTGACGTTCCTCATGTCGCCGGATTCCGCCTGGATCACAGGACAGACCCTCGTCATAGACGGCGGCGGCTCCCTCTCCCCTGTTGGATAGAGCCATGAAGAAAACAGTAAGCATCCAAGAAGAACTCCAGCGCGTTTCTGTCGAGCTGTTTTCGCAACAGGGCTACGCCCGCACGAGCGTTCAGCAGATCGTCGATGCCGCCGGAGTCACCAAGGGCGCGCTCTACCACTACTTCACGTCAAAGGACGATCTGCTCTTCGACATCTACGACCGCCTGTTGTCCCTGCAGCGGGAGCACCTCGACGAGATCGTAAGCCGGGATCTCGACCCGCTGGAGACGATGCGTCTCGTGTGCGAGGACCTCATCGTTACCTCCATCGAGTGGATCAGCGAAGGCTCGGTGTTCTTTCGCTCGCAGCACATGCTCTCCGATGAGCGGCAGCGAGAAGTCACACGCCGCCGACGCGAATACAACGACGTCTTCACCGCCCTCCTCGCACGAGGTCAGGCGGCGGGAGAGTTTCGCACCGACATTCCCGCGATCGTGCTCACCGCCACGTTCTTTGCAAACCCGCACTATCTGTCTCACTGGTACTCGCCCGATGGCGAACTCACCAAAGAACAGCTCGCAGCACAGATCACCGAGCTCTACCTCAAGGGCTTGAAGACCGAGGAGGCACACGACTGATGGAAGCATGGCAAGTCACCCTGAATGGAGAGCCCATTGACGCGATGGGCATCGCCGTCCTCGAGACGCCCGTCCCCGCGCCTGGCGAAGTTCTTCTCCGCACGAGGGCCGTCGCCCTCAACTTTCCCGACGTGCTTCTCGCCCGCGGCGAATACCAGGTACGCCCTGAGCTGCCCTTCACTCCCGGAATCGAACTCTGTGCCGATGTCGTCGCTCTCGGCGAAGGCGTCACCAATGTTTCGGTCGGCGAGCGCGTCGTGGCGACCCACATCGGCGTCATGGCCGAATACGTTGTGGTTCCCGCCCGGGTCGTCTTTTCGGCGCCGAGCGCTCTGAGCGACGCCGAGGCCTCCGCCCTCATGATCGGTTACCAGACCGGCTACTTCGGCCTGCACCGCCGCGCCAACCTGCAGCCGGGCGAGACACTGCTCGTCCATGCCGCGGCCGGCGGCGTGGGAACAGCAGCTGTGCAACTGGGCAAGGCAGCAGGGGCCACCGTAATCGGCGTGGTCGGCAGCGATGCCAAGCGCCAGGTCGCGCTCGACGCTGGGGCCGACCTGGTCATCAACCGCCGTGACGAAGACTTCGTGACGATGGTCAACGACTTCACCCAGGGCCGCGGGGCCGACGTCATCTACGACCCCGTAGGCGGCGAGACGTTCCAGCGCTCCACCAAGTGCATCGCGTTCGAAGGCCGCATCATCGTCGTCGGCTTTGCCGGCGGCGAGATCCAGTCGGCCCGGGCCAACCACGCCCTCGTCAAGAACTACGGCATCCTCGGGCTGCACTGGGGGCTCTACGAGAAGAAGGCGCCGCACCTCATCGCTGAGGCACACGAAGAGCTCACCCGCCTCGCCAACAGCGGCGTCATCCGGCCCCTCATCAGCGAGGTCGTCGACTTCGAGCAGGCAGCGGATGCGGTGCAGCGACTTGCCGACGGAACCACAGTCGGTCGCATCGCCGTGCGGGTTTCAGACCACGAGGTAGTGGCCCCGCTTTAGATCTCCGGGCATCCGCAGGATGCCTGCCCAACTTCACACCCGAAATAAGTTCCACGACACAAAGGAGTGCCGCATGGCTCCACAAACCGACCAGTCGGCATCCACGCCGCGGCTGTCGCTGAGGGACATCACCGTCCGGTTCGGCGGCCTCACGGCGCTGGAATCGGTGTCGGTCGATGTGCACCCTGGCACGGTCGTCGGCATCATGGGCCCGAATGGTGCTGGTAAGACCACGCTGTTCAACGTGGTCTGCGGCATCTACCGCCCGTCGATCGGCACGATGGCCGTCGACGGCACTGTCGTTCGCCCGCACCCGCACACTCTGACGAAGCACGGCATCGCTCGCACTCTGCAGGGGCTCGGCCTCTTTGCGGGGCAGAGCGTGCTCGACAACGTCGTCGCGGGCTTGCAGCACGACACGCGTCACACATTCGTCGAAGAGCTGCTCTCACTGCCCCGCGCCGTCCGCGACGAGCGCGAGAAAAAGGATCGCGCGATGGCGGTTCTCGAAAAGCTCAATGTTGCCGCATTCGCGGCGGCGGCCCCCGACACCCTCCCCTATGCGATTCGCAAGAAGGTGTCTATCGCCAGGGCCCTCGTGAGCAACCCCTCGCTCCTTTTGCTCGACGAACCAGCCGGTGGACTTGGCCACGATGAGATCGACGAGCTCGCCCAGCTCATCCGCGACATTCCGCAGAGCGGCTGCGCAGTCGTTCTCGTCGAGCACCACGTCGACCTCGTCATGTCGGTCTGCGACCGCATCGCAGTGCTCGACTTCGGCAAGCTCATCGCGGAGGGCACTCCGGAACAGGTTTCGGCCGACCCCGCAGTGACGGAAGCCTACCTGGGGGTGGATGCCGCATGAGCGACCTCCTGAATCTCAGCGGCGTGAGCGCCGGTTACGGGGCAATCCCCGTGCTTCACGACGTCAACCTCACGGTCGCGGCCGGGAGCATCGCGGCGGTCGTTGGCGCCAACGGCGCCGGCAAGACAACCCTGCTTCGCACCATCATGGGCCAGATCAGACCGACCGCCGGAAGCATCCGCGTTGACGGCACCGACATGGCGGCCGTGAAGGTCGAGGACATGGTTCGACACGGCGTGGCCCTGGTGCCCGAGGGGCGCGGTGTGATCACCGAGCTCACGGTTGATGAGAATCTGCGACTCGGCGGCCTGTGGCGGCGCAACTCAGCAGAATCTGCTCGCACGCTCGCGCAGGTCTACGAACTCTTCGAGCCTCTGCAGAAGCGCCGCACGTCCGCGGGCCATCAGCTCTCGGGCGGCGAGCGCCAGATGTTGGCGATCGGCCGCGCACTCATGGCCAAGCCCAAGCTTTTGATGCTCGACGAGCCGTCGCTCGGCCTTGCGCCGCGCATCACGGCCCAGATTCTTGCGCTGCTGGCCCAGCTCCGGGACGAGACCGGGCTCACGGTTCTGCTCATCGAACAGAACGTACGAAGCGCGCTCTCCATTTCAGACCACGGTGTCGTGCTCAACCTGGGTCGCGTCGTCGCGTCTCGCCCCGCCGAGGAGCTGGCCTCCGACACTGAACTTCGACACACCTACCTGGGGTTCTAATGGAACGGTTTATCTTTCTCACAGTCGACGGGCTCGCCCGCGGCGCCGTCTACGCGGCCTTCGCGCTCTCGCTCGTGCTCATCTGGCGGGCCGCCCGCATCGTCAACTTCTCGCAGGGTGCGATGGCCATGGCGGCCACCTACGTCGCCTTCGTGGTCACAAGCCTCACCGGCAACTACTGGGCAGGTCTGGCCGCCGCACTGGTGGGTGGTGCACTCATCGGTGCCGCCGTCGAACGCGGTGTCATGCAGTTTGTTGACGACCGCATCAACCCCCTCAACTCGGTGATTGCCGCTCTGGGGGTGCTGCTCATCATCCAGTCCGTCGTCGGAATGCTGTTTGGCAACACCTTCTACCCGATGGTCACGCCGTTCAGCCAGGACCCGCTCCCCTGGCTCCCGGGCCTCACGATCTCGGCCTATGACCTCTTCGTCTTCGCCTGCGTCGCGTTTGTGGTCGTCGGTCTCGCCCTGCTCTTCGGCAAAACCAATGTCGGGCTTCGCATGCGGGCAGCGGCCTTCTCACCCGATCTCGCTCGGCTGCTCGGGGTTCGCTCCTCTCGCATGATCACACTGGGATGGATGCTCGCCTCCGCGATCAGCGCGCTTGCAGCCCTCCTGGTCATCCCCACCGAGATGGGGCTCAACCCTCACGCCACCGACCTCGTCTTTGTCTACGCGTTCGCCATCGCGGTTGTCGGTGGACTGGACTCCGCGCCAGGCGCGGTCTTGGGGGGCCTCGCAGTGGGGGTATTGCTCAGCTGGGTAAGCGGTTATCTTGGCGCAACGCTCTCCCCCGTAGCGGTTCTCGTCCTGCTGCTCGCCGTTCTCCTGATCAAGCCCGGCGGTATTTTCTCGGCCACTAAGGAGCGCACAGCATGAGCCGCACCACCGCAATCCTCGCCGCCGTCGGCTTCGTGCTCGTCGTGGCACTCACCTTCGTCTTCGAACCGTTCAGCAACTTTCAGCTGGCAACCATCGCCGCATACCTGTGCGCCGTTGGCGG
Organism: Homoserinimonas sp.; assembly: GCF_056262345.1. Taxonomy (NCBI): domain Bacteria; kingdom Bacillati; phylum Actinomycetota; class Actinomycetes; order Micrococcales; family Microbacteriaceae; genus Homoserinimonas; species Homoserinimonas sp. The sequence goes on along the minus strand of NZ_JBACFR010000026.1, from coordinate 16,632 downwards.
CCTCACGATGCTCACGGGCGTCAACGGGCAGCTCTCGCTCGGTCACGCGGCACTCATGGCCTGCGGCGCCTACTGCTACGCATTCACGGCCAACGCCCTGGGCGAGGCAGAGATCGACGGCGCTCTGCTCCTCGTGCTGCCGCTGCTCGCGGCGGTTGTCGGTGCCGCAATCCTCGGCTTCATCATCGGCCTTGCCGGCGCCAGGCTCCATGGGCCATACCTCGCCGGTGTAACGCTGGCGGTTGTGCTCGCTCTGCCCGCCTTCACGAGCACGTTCTCCAACGTCTTCGGCGGAGACATGGGCCTCTGGGTCACCGTTGCCCGCAAGCCAGAGGGCCTCGAGGGTCGGGGAAGCACCGAGATGTTCCAGGCATGGGTAGCGCTCGCCTGCGCTGCACTCGTGCTGCTGCTGCTGCAGAACCTGCTCCGCAGCAACTTCGGCCGCCAGATGCGCGCAGTCCGCGATAACGAGGTAGCAGCCTCTATCTCGGGCATCAACGTCTACCGAACCAAGGTTGTGGCGTTCACGGTGAGCTCCGCCGCCGCCGGAATCGGTGGGGGGCTACTTGCCTTCATCACTCAGAGCGCCAGCCCCGGCGCCTACTCCCTCATCTTCTCCCTCTTCCTTCTGATGGCAGCTGTCATCGGCGGGATCGGCACCCTGGCTGGCGCAATCTGGGGCTCCGTGCTCCTGGTGCTCCTGCCGGAGGCCATCGGCTCACTCACCAAGAGCCTGTCCTTGCCACCCGAGGTCGCACAGCGCCTCGACGGCAATCTCGCGATCGCACTGTTCGGCATCGTGCTTGTGCTGGTAGTGATCATCGCTCCCCACGGCATCCAGGGGCTCGTCACCAAAGCGTGGCGCAGGCTCCAGGCGCGGGGAACCCTGCAATCCGTTTCCACCCCGAAGTAACACCCGAACCACCAACCACCACAGAAAGGTCAATGATGACTCTCAAAAGGAATCGCCTCCTCGCGATAGTGGGAGCAACCTCGGTGCTCGCTCTCGCGGCGTGCTCGAGCAGCACCGGCAACGGGGGCGGCGAGGCTGCCGACGTTCCCGGCGTAACCGACACCACCGTCACGATCGGAACCCACCAGCCCCTCACGGGTCCCGCTGCGGCAGGATTCGCTTCAGTATCGGCCGCCGCAAAGGCCTACTTCGACTACATCAACGACAACGGCGGCATCAACGGCCGCACGATCGAGTTCGTGGTCAAGGACGACGGCTACAACCCCGCCAACACCCAGACGGTCGTGCGTGACCTCGTCCTCAAGGAGGACGTCTTCGCCCTCCTCGGAGGCCTCGGCACACCGACCCACAGCTCGGTTCTCGACTTCCTCAACGACAACGAGGTTCCTGACCTCTTCGTCGCGTCAGGTTCTGGCATGTGGGACCAGCCGGAGAAGTACCCGTACACCTTCGGTTACAACTCCGACTACGTCACCGAGGCGGCCATCCTGGCCGACTACGCGCAGAAGGAAATGCCCGATGCCAAGTACTGCCTTTTCGGCCAGGACGATGACTTCGGCGACGACTTCGAAGCCGGCCTCACGGAGATCCTCGGAGAAGACGGCCTCGCGGCAAGCGAGCGTTACTCCGTAGCGAACCAGGACGTTGTCGCACAGATCAGCGCCATGAAGGCCGCCGGCTGTGAGGTCAACTTCCTCGCCAGCATCAACGGCTTCACGGCGCTTGCTGTAGGAACCGCCGCCAAGCTCGGCTACTTCCCGCAGTGGATGTCGTCGTCTTCCGGCGGTGACTACCAGACCCTCGCCGGATTCCTTGGTGAGGCTACGCCGCAGCTCCTCGAAGGGTTCATCAGCACCTTCTACCTGTCGATGGCTTCTGGCGACGACGAGTGGATCACGCTGTTCCGTGAGGTCAACGAAAAGTACAACGGTGGCGTCGAGTTTGACGGCAACCAGGTCTACGGCATGACGATGGCCTACATGTTCGCCGAGGCTCTTGCCGGTGCTGGCGAGAACCCCACGCGTGAGTCGTTGGTCGAGGCCGTGCAGAACGGCTCCGTCAAGGGCACAGGAATCGTGCCGCTCGGCTTCTCTGAGGGCGACCACTCCGGTGCGCTCGGCGTTCAGCTCAGCATCGTCAAGGACACGGTTCAGGCCTACTTCGGCACCCCGTACGTCTACGAAGACGGCTCAGTTGTCGTCTACGAGGGCGAGCAGCCTGCCGTAACGAACAAGGGAATCCCGGGAGGAAAGTAACCTCTCCCACCGCCTGGCTCAACTGAGCCGGGCACGAAGGGCCGTCGCTCGGATTCGAGCGGCGGCCCTTTTGCGCGCGGCGGAGAGGCCGCACTCGCCGAGGGAGAGGAGGGGCTGGCCACTCCGCGAGGAGGGGACTTGCTCAGCGAGCCGACCGGCTCGGCAGAGGGCTGCCCAGCGGGCCGACCGGCGCACGAGAAAGGCCCTGCCTCCCGTGAGGGAGACAGGGCCAGGGTCGCGCTGTTGCGTTGCTGCTATGCCTCTGCCGATATGCGCTGAGCGTACTCAGCCGACAGCTCGCGCTTGAGCACCTTGCCGCTAGCTCCGAGCGGCAGCTCCGCGTGGAACTCCACAATGCGGGGGAACTTGTACGCCGCCATACGCTCGGAGGTGTACGCGATGACATCTTCCGCGGTGAGCGACGAGCCGGGCGCTAGAACGATCGCGGCCGCGACTTCTTGCCCGTGCTTGTCGTGAGCCACACCGAAGACGGCGGCCGAGCCGACACCCTCGAGCCTGGCCAGAACCTCTTCCACCTCGCGGGGATAGACGTTGTAGCCGTTGCGCACGATCATGTCTTTCTTGCGATCGACGATCGTGATGCGGTCGTCTGCACCCTTGGTTCCCAGGTCGCCCGTGCGGAACCATCCGTCGACGACGGCCTCAGCATCCGCCTCAGGGCGCCCGAGGTATCCCTTGAACAGGGCGTGTCCACGCACCACGATCTCGCCGAGCTCTCCCTGAGGCAAGAACTCGATGCGATCGTCGATGTCGGCGTCGGCGATCTCTACGTCGACGCCCCAGATGGGACGGCCAACGGTGCCGGCGACGGGTTCGTCGCGCTGATGGTTCGTCGACACGATTGGCGAGGTCTCCGTGAGGCCATAGCCCTCGTGGACACGAGCACCAAACTCTGAGGCGAAGCGTTCCAGAATCGCGACCGGCAGTGACGCGCCGCCCGAGATGCCATATCGAAGAGGCGGCCGCTCGGCCGTGCGGGTGGCGGCCTCGAGCATGCCGATAAACATCGTCGGCACCGCGGTGAACAGCGTCGCGCCGTGCTTGACCATGAGAGCGAGCGCCTCGTCCGGGTCGAACTTGGGCAGCAGGATGATGGCAGCGCCCCGGCGGAACGCCGTGTTGAGCACGGCCGTCTGACCGAACGTGTGGAACAGCGGAAGACCACCGAAGACCACATCATCTGCCGTGATGTTGAACAGGTCAATCAGGGTGACGTGCACCTGCTCGATCAGGGAGACGTGGCATCCGACCGCTCCCTTGGGGCGGCCCGTTGTTCCACTCGTGTAGAGGATCGTGGCAGCGTCAAGCGGGTTCGTCGACTCGTAACGCTCAAGCGGAGTGGCCTCCTTGGCCTCGTCCTCAAGACGCGGCACAGGGATCTGCTCGACCATCGAGTCGGGAATCAGCACGCTCACGAGCGGAACCTGGGCGAGAGCAGCAGCCTTGCCCCCCTCGGCGAGCATGGGTGCCGCTGCGATGAGAAGCGAGGAGCCGCTATCGCGCAAAACGTAGGCGATCTCGTCTGCCTTGAGCAGCAAGTGCACCGGGACGACAACCGCGCCGAGCGACAGAATCGCATAGTAGGCGCGAGCGAAGTCGGGCACGTTGGGGATGAGGATTGCGACGCGATCTCCGCGGCGCACTCCTCTGGCCCGGAGCGCCCCGGCGTAGGCCAGAGTTTGCTGCCACAGGTCGCCATAGTTGATGGTGCTATCCCCGTAGATCAAGGCCGTGCGCTCGGGAAAGCGGTGGGCGGTGTCGGAGAGGATGGTGGCAACCGAGAGGGTGCCAAAGCCCCCCGAGGTGAGTGCGGCCGGCGCCTCAAAGAGTGAAGGGGCCGAGCTTTCGGTGCTGGTCATCGTTGACCTCCAGTGATTCGGATGGGACGGTATCGGTCAGGACTGCGGGGCGCCGAGAACAAAGAGGGCGATGGTTTCGGCGATCGCCGCCGGCTTCTCGACACCATCGATCTCGACGGTCACCGACTGGGTGACGCGGGCACCCTGCGGAACACGCTCCACAGAGACCACAACGGACCGGGTGCGGATGCTGCTGCCGACCGCAACCGGATTAATGAAACGGACCTTGTTGAGCCCGTAATTGACCCCCATGATCGTGCCCTCGATCGTGACGGCCGACGACGAGAGGTAGGGCAGGAGTGAAAGCGTCAGATAGCCATGGGCGATCGGCGCACCGAAGGGTCCGGCCTTGGCCCGCTCGGGGTCAACGTGGATCCACTGGTGATCGTTGGTCGCATCCGCGAACGTGTTGACGCGTTCCTGGTCGATAACGAACCAGTCGCTGATCTCTTCGTGGTTGTTGACGATGCCTTCAACGGCGTCGATGTCTGCATACAGTGTCATGGCCTCAGTCCTTAGGTCCGCCGGCGACGTAGAGCACCTGTCCTGAAACGAACGATGCCTCTTCGCTGATGAAGAATGCTGCGGCGGCCGCAATATCGGCCGGCACGCCCGTGCGTCCAACGGGAATCTCCTTCGCCGCGTGGGCGAGAAAGTCCTCGAAGGGAACGCCGACGCGCTCGGCTGTCGCGCGGGTCATGTCGGTCGCAATGAACCCGGGGGCGATCGCATTGGCGGTGACGCCGTAGCGGCCCAGCTCGATCGCGAGCGTCTTGGTGAAGCCCTGCAGCCCCGCCTTGGCGGTCGAGTAGTTCGCCTGCCCGCGGTTGCCGAGCGCCGAGGTGCTCGAGAGGTTCACGATGCGACCCCACTTCTGCTCCACCTGGTGCGCCTGAACCGCTCGGGACATCAGGAAGGCACCGCGAAGGTGAACCCCCATAACGGCATCCCAGTCGGTGTCGGTCATCTTGAACAGGAGGTTGTCGCGAAGGATGCCCGCGTTGTTAACGAGGATGGTCGGAGCCCCGAGTTCGTCGGCGATGCGGGCAACCGCTGCCTCGACGGCTGCGGAATCCGAAACGTCAGCACCGACGCCGATCGCTTCGCCGCCTGCGGAGACGATGGCCTCGACGGTGGCCGAGGTGTCTTCTTCGCGCAGGTCGATGACGGCGATGCGGTGACCTTCTGCTGCGAGGCGCTGGGCGATTTCGGCACCAATTCCGCGGCCGGCTCCTGTGACGATCGCTGTGCGTGGTTCTGTCATGCGGTTCTCCTTAGGTCGATATGTGGCTGTGGGATTACTCAGGATGCTCGGCGGAGCTCTGCCTTGCCGAGGGCATTGAGGTGCACCTCGTCTGGGCCGTCGGCGATGCGTAGCGCCCTGGCCATCGTGTACATCTCGGCGAGCGGAAAGTCCTGCGAAGCCCCAGCTGCACCATAGATCTGAATGACTCGGTCGACGATGGTCTCGAGCATCCGCGGAACGGCCACTTTGATGGCCTGGATCTCGGCGTGCGCGGCCCGATTGCCCACGGTGTCCATGAGCCAGGCCGTCTTGAGCACGAGCAAGCGGTTTGCCTCGATGGCGATGCGAGCTTCGGCGATCCACTCGCGGATGACACCCTGCTCTGAGAGGTGCTTGTGGAAGGCAACACGGCTGTTGGCGCGTTCCCTGGCAAGGTCGAGAGCGCGCTCCGCGATGCCGATGGCGCGCATGCAATGGTGAATGCGGCCGGGGCCGAGTCGGGCTTGCGCGATGGCAAAGCCTTCGCCTTCTCCCTTGAGGATGTTGCCGACGGGAACCCGCACATTGCGAAAGACCACCTCGGCATGACCGCCGTGGTCGCGGTCGTCGAACCCAAAGAAAAGAAGCGGGCGCTCGACCGTGACTCCGGGGGTGTCGCGCGGCACGAGCACCATGCTCTGCTGGCGATGCCGTTCAGCGCTCGGGTCGGTCTTGCCCATGACGACGAAGATCTCGGCCTCGGGGTTCATGGCTCCCGTCGACCACCACTTGCGTCCGTTGATGACGTACTCGTCACCGTCTCGCTCGATGACCGTGGCGATGTTGGTCGCGTCGGAGGAGGCGACATCGGGCTCCGTCATGCAAAAGGCGGAGCGGATGCTGCCATCGAGCAGGGGCGCGAGCCACCGCTCTTTTTGTTCTTCGGTTGCGAACTCCCGAAGGATCTCCATGTTGCCGGTGTCGGGTGCGGCGCAGTTCATGGCTGCGGGGCCAAGCTTGGGGCTGCGGCCGAGAATTTCACACAGGGGCGCGTACTGCAGATTGGTGAGCCCCGCGCCTCCTTCGTCGCCGTGGGCGGATACCGGTAGAAAGAGGTTCCAGAGGCCCTGCGACTTGGCTTCCGCCTGCAACTGCCGCACGATCGGCTGCCGCGACCAGACCCCGGGGTTGTCCGCGAGCTGCTGAGCCAGAACATCCTCGGCCGGCATCACGTGCTCCGCCATAAACCGCTCTACGCGATCGATGTAACCCTTGGTGGTGTCGTCGAAATCGAATTCCACGTCATGCCTTTCGAGAGAGATAGGTGCGCCCGGCCCGAGCGAGGGGGGCGACCAGGCTGCCGATGCGGTCGAAACCGTCACCGACTGTCTGCCCGGCCTGAAAACGAAAGTGGATGCCTTCGAGGATCACCGCGAGCTTGAAGGCAGCGAAGGCGAGGTACCAGGAGAGATCGGGGACCTCGATTCCCGCGGCTTTGGCATAGACCTCGACGACTCGGTCGAACGAGGGGTAGCCGTCCTCTTCGAAGACGGATGTCGCGACGACGCTCTCCGGCATGTCCGCGAAGTTGCTGAGGTTCCAGTAGAGGCCGAACAGCCCGAGGTCGGTGAGCGAGTCGCCGAGCGTGGCCATCTCCCAGTCGAGCACTGCGGCAATGTGCGGCATGCCCGATTCGTCGTTGCTGACGAGGGCGTTGTCGAGGCGAAAGTCTCCGTGAACGATCGACGTGTACAGAGTCGTGGGGATGCGCTCGGCGAGTTCGCCCTGCAATGCGTCGAGATCGGGAATGTCCCGGTTTCGGCTTCCCTCGTACTGCCGACCCCAGCGCACGAGCTGGCGCTCAACGAAACCGTCCGCCTTGCCAAAGTCCTCGAGCCCGACCGATGCGGGGTCGACGGAATGCAGGGTGGCCAGGGTCGTCGCGAGTTCTTCGCTGAGACTGACCAGCTGGTCGACGGTGAAAAGGCGGTTGTCGGAGCGCAGCTTGAGGGCGATGCCGTCGACGCGCTCCATGAGGTAGAACGGCATCTCGACGCCCGCAGCGGGGTCATCGATAAACAGGACGGTTCGAGGCACAGGAACGGCGGTGGGCTGGAGCGCCGACAGCACCCGAAACTCACGGGCCATGTCGTGAGCGGTTTTCTGCACGTGGCCGAGCGGGGGGCGGCGAAGCACCCACGGCCCGACGCCGCCATCAATCGCATACGTGAGATTGCTGCGCCCGCCTGCGATCAGACTTGCGCTGAGCGGGCCTGCGAGCAACTGCGGATGATGCTCCTGAAGCCACGCTTCGAAGGCGTCGAGGTCGAGCCCCGGAATCACGGTGCTGTCGGTCGTCGTCCTGTTGGCTTCATCGCTCACATCACGACAATACCGACCGGCCGGTATGTTGTGCAACCAGAAATGATCGCCAGAGCGATTTGGGCCGGGCCTCGAAGCGATTCAGTCGAAGACGATGACCTGCCGGATGGCCGTGCCATCGGCCAGGGCATCCATCCCCGCGTTGATCTCGGAGAGAGCTATGCGAGACGAGATGAGCTTCTCAACAGGCAGTCGACCCTCCCGCCACAACTGGGCATAGCGCGGGATGTCCCGCGACGGCACAGCAGACCCCAGGTAGCTACCGACGATCGTGCGCGCCTCAGCGACGAGAGTGAGAGGAGACACCGCAGCCATAGCGCCCGGCGCAGGCAGGCCCACCGTGACGGTTGTGCCGCCGGGCGACGTGGCCGCGATAGCCGTCTCGAACGCGCGCGCGTTGCCTGCAGCCTCAATGACGACGGGAGCCCGGACTCCGCTCTCGGCGAGCTCAGAGGGTGTGAAGACCGCGGAGGCGCCCAGCTCCAGCGCCCGCTCAAGCTTGTCGGGCACACCATCGACCCCGATCACCTCATGACCGAGCGAGACGGCAGCAAGCACGGCCGCCATCCCCACCCCTCCGAGGCCCACCACGATGATCGTGTCGCCGGGGGCCGGTCGCCCAGCATTGATGACGGCACCGCCGCCCGTGAGCACGGCGCAGCCCAGAACGGCAGCGACATCGGCAGGCACATCGTCGTCCACGACGACGACCGAGTGCCGGTTGACAACGGCGTGGGAGGCGAAACCTGAAACCCCCAGGTGGTGAAAGATCTCCTCGCCATCGCGGTGCAGCCGTCGGCGCCCGCCCACGAGTTCGCCGGCGTTGTTGGCGCGCGTGCCAACTTCACAGGGCAGGCGGCCGTCCGTGGCGCATCCTGCACACTTTCCGCAGCGCGGCAGGAACGTCATCACGACCCTCTGCCCGATGGCAACGTCATCGACGCCGTCGCCCAGCTGTTCAACGATTCCCGCTGCCTCGTGCCCGAGGAGCATGGGCACAGGACGCACCCGGTTGCCATCGACGACCGAGAGATCGGAGTGGCACAGCCCCGCCGCCTCGATGCGAACGAGGATCTCCCCCGGGCCTGGCGGATCGAGCTCAAGCTCCCCCACCGTGATCGGCTTTGACACGGCAAACGGCCGCTCTCGACCGATCTCTTCAAGCACGGCTCCGACAATTCTCATTGAGACCTCCGCAGGATGGGGCCGCCGATGGCCCGTCGTGTCGGATACCTTCTCACGTTTCAGGGCGACCCGAACATACTCCTGTTCGGATTCTGCAAGCCGAGATAGCCTGACCGCATGGCAGACCTACGACTCGAAGAGCTATCGGCGAAGAACGTCGAAGCCGCGAACAACCTGACTCTCAAGCCGGGCCAGGAGCAGTTCATCGCTCCCGTGTCGTATGCCATGGCCGACCCGTTCATCACGCCGGGAACGTCGTGGTCCCGCGTTGTCGTCGACGAAAATGACACCGTTCTCGGGTTCATCATGGCCGTGTTCGACCCAGAGGCCGTCGAAGAAGAGTTCCGCAGTTGCATCTGGAGGATGAACGTCTCGGCCGAGTCCCAGGGCGCAGGAGTCGGTCGCTTTGCCGTGGAGGAGACGGCCGCCGAGGCGCGCCGACGGGGCTTCGATCGGCTGACCGTTCTGTGGGAGCCGGGCGAGCCTGGGCCCGAAGAGTTCTTTCTCCGAGTCGGCTTCACCGTGGTGGGAGAAAGCCAGTACGGCGAGAAGATCGGCGCGATCACACTCTGAACGAGCAGGAATCGCCCCCGCCGGCGGCAGAGGACTTTGTGGGGCGCGTGCTCGCGGTCGTCGAGAGCATCCCGGCGGGCAAGGTCATGACCTATGGCGATGTCGCTGCAGCGATCGGCTCACGCGCGTCACGAGCCGTCGGCCAGGCGATGGCCTACTACGGAGCGTCGACCCCGTGGTGGCGGGTCATCCGAGCCTCTGGGCACCCTCCCGCCGACCACAGCGCGGCAGCTCTCGAGCACTACAGGGCGGAATCAACCCCGCTCGTGTGGTCGCGAGACGGGCGGTATCGTGTCGACCTGACGGCTGCTCGTCACGCGGTCGACGACGTCACCTGAACGACCGGCACCTGAACGACCAGCACCGTGGAGAAACCCGTGGAGGAACCGGCGGGAGAACCGGGTTACGGGATGCGCACCGAGAGGCACGTGACGCAGCCCTCTAGTCGCTCAAACTGCGAAATGGGCGTAGTGAAGACCGTGTAGCCGAGGCCACGAACAAGCTCGGCAGACTGCGGAGCTGACTCCGACATGAGCACCGTGGTCGCGTCGAGCGCGACAACGGCCGCACCCTCTGGCTCCGGCACCGACAGCAGCCTCGAAAAGAGACCAGGCTGATCGAGAAGAGGCGTGTACCCGAGCACCGTGCCGTCCGGGAGTGCAGAAGCCGCCGACTTGAGGTGGAGAACCCGCGAAACCGGGACGGCGACAACGTCGAAACCGCGCGGGCTGAGCAGGGCACGAAGCTGACGGATGCCCTCGGCATTCGTGCGGGAGCTGCTGCCGACGTAGACGGTTGAGCCAACGCGCAGAACGTCTCCGCCTTCAAGCGTGCCGGGAGCGGTGATGTGCTCGATGCGCAAACGGTGGTCGCGAAGAGCCGTTTCGACGGCCTCGGTCTCGCCCTCGCGCGACGGCGTTCCTGCGGCTGCGATTATGGCGAGGTCGTCGATTACGACCGCGGTGTCTTCGACAAAGACCGAGTCAGCAAGGCCCTCAGCCACGGGAATCTCGATGATCTTCCACCCGTGGTCGGAGAACACCTCAACGTAAGCATCCCACTCGCGGTCTGCCTCCTCGGGGTCGACCGGGAGACGGTCGATGTGGGTCACCTGACCGTCGGCAAGCGTGCTCGCCGGCAGGCGGACCAGCAGGGTGCCGTGCGGAGTTGCCGCGGGAGCCGAGCCGCGAACGACCCAGCGCCACACGACGACTCCGACCGTTGCGCCCACGATTGCGCTCGCCACGATGAAGACGAGGTTCGGGCCCACGAGAACAGTGACGAGATACGACAGCGCTGCGGAATCGATCGTTGTGCCCTGCCCGATGAGCGTGAGCATCGTTCCGCAGAACGAGGCGAGAGCGGCCGCGATGAGGGCGGCGGGGAGAGCGATGTACCAGCGGCGGAATGCCTCGAGCACCGCTGCGAGGGAGAACAATACGAATGCGAGCAGTGTGCCGTTCTGAAAGAACGAGCCGACCGACATGAGCGATTCAGGGTCTGCCCCTGCCGCCACAAAAAAAGCAAACACCGTCGCCACATGAGCGAGCAACGCAATAGCGGCGCCCGTCGCAAGGGCGCCGAGAATGCGGCGGGCAAGTGAGAGCTCAGAACTCGGATAGGCCATCCACCGAGCCTATTGCCTGGGGGCGCTTTCTCGGTCGCGGGCACCGGGAAGCAATCCGGTGCCCGCGTGAGATGCCGACTAGACGAGCGAATCCCGCCACGCCGCATGCATCCGCGAGAAACGGCCGTCTCCCGCGATGAGATCCGCAGGGCTTCCGTCCTCGACGATGCGGCCGTGCTCCATGACGAGAACGCGATCGGCAATAGCCACCGTCGACAACCGGTGGGCGATGATGATCGCGGTTCGATGCGCGAGCAGGGTCTGCAACCCCTGCTGCACAAGGCGCTCACTGGGGATATCGAGCGACGCCGTCGCCTCATCCAGAATCAGCACCGCAGGGTTGGCGAGAAACGCCCTGGCAAACGAAATCAACTGACGCTGACCGGCAGAGACGCGGCCGCCTCTCTTGTTGACATCGGTGCCGTAGCCGTCCGGCAGCGACGTGATGAACTCGTGCGCTCCGACCGCCATCGCTGCCTCCTGGATCTCCTCGAGGCTCGCCCCTGGTTTGCCCAGCGCGATGTTGTCGGCCACGGTTCCGCTGAACAGGTACGCCTCCTGCGTGACCATGACGATGGCCCTTCGCAGATCTTTGGGGTGCAGATTGCGCAGGTCGATGCCATCGAGCCGCACCGCTCCCTCGCTCGGGTCATAGAAGCGGGCCATCAACTTGGCAAGCGTGGACTTGCCCGCTCCCGTGGTTCCCACGAGCGCGATGGTCTGCCCGGCGGGGACCTCAAGCGAGAACGACGGCAGGATGACGCGCTCCGGCGTGTAGGCGAAGCGAACGTTGTCGAAGTCGACAGCGCCCTTGGCTTCCCACAAATCGACGGGCTTGGCCGGGTCTGGCACACCTGGCAACTCGTCGAGCACACCAGAAATCTTTTCGAGGGCCGCGGCCGCCGACTGGTAGGCGTTGTAGAACATTGCCATCTCCTCCGCCGGAGCGAAGAAGTTGCGGGTGTAGAGCAGCGCTGCGAGCAGAACACCGATGGGCAGCGACCCGTCCGCAACGCGAAGACCTCCGACGAGCAGCACAACTGCGAGCGTGACATTGCCGATGAGGATGAGCACAGGGTCGAATGTGCCGAAAAGCTGGATCACCTTGGCATTGGTGTCGCGATTGTTCTCGACCAACTCACCGAACTCGGCCTCGTTGCGACGCTCCTTGCGGAACGCCTGCACGGCGCGGATGCCGGTCATGGTTTCGACGAACTGCACGATCATGCGGGCAGAGGCGACCCTGGTTCGCCGAAACATGCGCTGCGAGTTCTTTTGGAACCAGCGCGAAAGAAACCACAGCGGCACGAGGGAACCCAGCAGGATGAGCCCGCTGACCCAGTCGACCACGAACAGCATGCCCGCGATAAACAGCATGTAAAGGCCGCCCTGCACGAGCTGGTTGAGCCCAGAGCCGAGCAGTTCCTTGATGGATTCGAGGTCGCTGGTCTGGCGCGAAATGATGCGGCCGGACGTGTAGCTCTCGTGGAACTCGAGGCTGAGGCGCTGGGTGTGCAAGAACATGCGCTTGCGCAGATCGAGCAGCATCGACTGGCTGAGCCGTGCCGTGAGCACGGTGTACCAGGCGATGAGCGCGGCCCCGAGCACGCCCGTTGCCAGGTAGGCACCGACCGTAACGCCGAGAGGGAGCCAGTCATTCTCGATCATCGCCGGCAAACCCGTATCGATGCCGTACGCGATGAGGGCCGGCCCGAGGACCTGCGCAATTGTGCTCACCAGGATCACGGTTGCGGTGAGGCCAACGAGCCCGCGCATCGGTCGCACGAGCGAACCGAGCAGACGAACGGAGCGACCCCGAATTGTGCGGTTCTCGTCGCGCGACAGGTCGTCGCGTTCTTCGTCAACGCCGAGAGTGCTCATCGGGCCACCTCCTCGTCTGTCGTGGCCAAGCCCGGGGTTTCGGATGCTTCGGATGCTTCTGCCGCCGCCTCATCCGCTTCGAGCGATGACACCACGAAGCGATAGTGCTCACTGCGGGCGAGCAGTTCGGAGTGCGTGCCAACATCGGTGATGCGGCCGTTCTCCATCAGCGCCACCCGATCGGCCAGCATGACGGTGGAGGGCCGGTGGGCAACGATCAGGGCAGTCGTGCTCGAAAGCACTCGGCGAAGCCCCTCCTCGACCGCCGCCTCGGTATCGACGTCGAGAGCAGAGAGCGGGTCATCGAGCACAAGAACATTGGGTCGCGCCGCGACCGCGCGGGCCAGCGCGAGCCGTTGACGCTGGCCACCGGAGAGGCTCATGCCCTCCTCGCCAACCGTCGTATCGACACCCTCCGGCAGGCTGTAGACAAAATCGGCCTGGGCGATGGCGATTGCCTCAGCGAGATCTTCTTCAGAAGCATCCGGACGCCCCAGAAGCACGTTGTCGCGCACCGACGCGGAGAAGAGAATCGCGTCTTCGAAGCCCATCGCTACACGCGAACGCAGCTCCGAGCGGGTCATGTCGCGCACATCGACACCGTCGAGCAGCACGCGGCCGCCCGTCACGTCGTAGAGGCGTGAAGCAAGGGCCGTGAGGGTTGTCTTGCCCGAGCCCGTCACGCCGACCAAGGCCATGGTCTCGCCGGGGAGCAACTCGAGGTCGACACCGTTGACGAGGTCGGGAACTCCCGCTGGAGCATCCTGATACCGAAAATGCACGTCCTCAAAGACGAGCCTGCCCTCGGCACGCTCGGGCACAACGGGGTTTTCTGGGTCGACGACGGGGTTCTCCTCGTCCATGACCTCGAAGAAACGGTCAACGGCGGTGCGGGTGTCGTAGGTCATCGACAGCAAAAAACCGATCGACTCAACGGGCCAGCGCAGCACCGCCGCCGTCGCGAAGAATGCGACGAGGCCGCCCACCGTAAGGCTGCCCGTTGCCGCCAGCAGCACCCCTCCGAGGAGCGACAGTGCAAACGTTACGTCGGGCACGAGTAGCAGCCAGAGCCAGATGCCGGCGATGGCCCGAGCCTTCTCGATCTCGGTGCCGCGAAGCTCTTCCGCCTGGCGGGTGAACCCGTCGAGCGCATGGCGGCCACGACCGAAAGCCTTGAGAACTCGGATGCCGTGCACCGACTCCTCGACGGTCGTGGCGAGGTCACCCGACTGATCCTGGCTCAGCCGCGCGACCCTGGAGTACTTGGACTCGAATACATAGGTGTAGATCCACAGCGGGATCGAACAGACGACGAAGACCAATGCGAGCTGCCAACTCAGAGCAAAGAGAAAAGCAAAACCGATCGCGATCGTAACGACGTTGACGACCAACAGCACGATGCCGAACGAGAGCCACCGGCGCACGAGACCCAGATCGCTCGACATGCGCGAGAGCAGCTGGCCGCTCGGCCAGCGGTCGTGGAAAGCCACCGGCAGATCTTGCAGTCGGGCATAGAACGCATTGCGCATTCCCGCCTCGATGTGGGTGCCGGGAACCAGAACGAACCAGCGTCGCAGCCAGATCATCGCCGCCTCGATTACCCCGAGGAGAAGGACGGCGCCGACGGCCCACCAGAGCCCGGTGAGGTCTCCGTCGGCGAGAGGCCCATCGACCAACGACCGCAGCACCTGCGGAATAAGGAGCGCAACGACAGCGCCGACCAGGGCGGCTCCCGCCCCCGCAATAATGCGGGGCAGCGCCGGCCGAGCGTAGGGATAAATGCGCGCGATCGCACGCGCAGTAGATAGACGCCGAGGGGGCGAATCCGCTGTCGGGGTCGACAAAGGAGGCTCGTTTCTCATGTGGTGATGTCGAGAACGCTCACGAGGAGCGAATGCGAGAGGTCCCTCGGTGCGGGACGTCGGTGCCTCGAAGGCAGCCTTCGAGCCTATCCAAGGGCATCACCGCTCGCAAACCCCTCCCGCGTGTTGCTCGGGGCTGCAACCGGCGACGCGCGCTTAGTGGAAGAAGTGGCGCTCTCCCGTGAAGTACATCGTGACCCCGGCGGCCTTTGCCGCGGCGATGACCTCCTCGTCGCGAACCGACCCGCCGGGCTGAACAACAGCCTTCACGCCGGCCTTGAGCAGAACCTCAAGACCATCGGCGAACGGGAAGAAGGCGTCGGATGCTGCAACGCTCCCCGAGGCACGGTCGCCAGCACGCGTGACCGCCAGATGGCACGAGTCCACCCGGTTGACCTGACCCATTCCCACTCCGACGGAGGCCCCGTCCTTGGCCAGGAGAATCGCGTTCGACTTGACCGACCGCACCGCGCGCCAGGCGAAAGCCAGGTCGGCGAGCGTGGCAGCATCCGCAGCCTCGCCCGTGGCGAGCTGCCAGTTGTCCGTGGAGAAGTCATCGTAGGTGTCGGGCTGCTGCAGGAGCATTCCGCCCGAAACCTGGCGCAGCTCGAGCTCACCACGGTGGTAACCATCGGGCAGCTGGAGAAGGCGCAGGTTCTTCTTAGCCTGCAAGATCGCCAACGCCTCCGGCTCGAAGCCTGGGGCAACGACAACCTCCGTGAAGATGTCCTTGATCTGCAGGGCGGCCGCCACCGTCACGGTGCGGTTTGCCGCGATCACGCCGCCGAATGCCGAAACCGGGTCGCAGTCGTGAGCCCGTGCGTGGGCGGAGGCGATGGGGTCACCATCGCCGTGAGCGACAGCGATACCGCACGGGTTGGCGTGCTTGATGATCGCAACGGCGGGCTCATCAAAATCGAAGGCCGCACGCAGGGCCGCATCGGCATCCACATAGTTGTTGTACGACATCTCTTTGCCGTGAAGCTGCGTGGCTTGGGCGATGCCGTGGCCATCCGCCGACTCGTAGAGCGCTGCCCGCTGGTGCGAGTTCTCGCCGTAGCGGAGCACCGCCGAACGGTTCCAGGTGCCGCCGACCCAACCCGGGAACCCCGAACCCTCGTCGTCGGCCGCGATCGTACTGCCCATCCACGATGCGACAGCGAGATCGTAGCTGGCCGTGTGACGGAAGGCCTCGCGGGCCAGTGCCCGGCGCTGCTCGAGAGTCGTTCCGCCCGCGGCGACGGCCGCGATGAGCTCGTCGTAGCTCGCGGGAGTCACCGCGATCGCGACATTGGCGTGGTTCTTGGCCGCGGCGCGCACCATCGAAGGCCCGCCGATATCGATCTGCTCCACGATGTCGTTATCCGCAGCCCCCGAGGCCACCGTCTCGACGAACGGGTACAGGTTAACCACGACGAGCTCGAACGGCTCGATGCCCATCTCGGCAAGCTGACGCTCGTGGCTCTCAAGTCGAAGGTCGGCGAGGATTCCGGAGTGGATGAAGGGGTGAAGCGTCTTGACTCGGCCGTCGAGCGTCTCAGGGAACCCGGTGACCGTGGCGACCTCGGTGACCGGATGCCCGGCATCCGCAATCGTCTTGGCCGTCGATCCCGTCGACACGATCTCGACACCGGAGGCGACCAGGGAGGATGCCAGCTCAAGCAGGCCCGACTTGTCGCTCACCGAAATCAGGGCGCGGCGAACGGGTACGACGTTGCGGTCGCGGTACAGGGTGGCGTCGTGGCTGGGGCCGCTCATGAGGCAAGTTCCTTCAGGTCGATGGTTCCG
>NZ_JBACFR010000025.1:0-8237 GCF_056262345.1 Homoserinimonas sp. | reverse complement strand
TCAGGGGATAGAGCAGGAGCCTTCTAATCTCTTGGTCGCAGGTTCGAATCCTGCCGGGGGCACTCCATTCACGACACGATGTCGGTGCCCGCCCGCATGCTCCTGCTGGCCACCCCTTTCCCTGCACCCGCTCTCCGCGTGCAGTGGTAAGCACTGCGTAGGGGCTCCATCCAGCGCCCCACAGGGTGAGGAGCGCAGATGACCACCGCAGAGTACGACGTGATTGTTCTTGGTGCTGGGGTTGCCGGCGAAAACGCTGCCGATAGAGCGGTGCAGGGCGGCCTGACCGCCGTCATCGTGGAACCCGAGCTTGTGGGCGGCGAATGCTCGTACTGGGCGTGCGTGCCCTCGAAAGCTCTGCTGAGGCCGGCGCAGGCGATGCGCGCTGCCCAGAGGGTGAAGGGTGCGGCGGATGCCGTCACTGGCCCTCTCGACGTCGACGCCGTCTTTGAGCGCAGAGATTTCTTTGCGTCCGAGTGGGCGGATGCGGGGCAGGTCGAGTGGCTAGAAAGCGCAGGAATCGACCTCATCAGGGGGGCGGGAAGGTTGAGCGGGGAGCGTGAGGTGACCGTCGCCCTCGGTGATGGGGGTGCGCGCAAGCTCCGCGCCAGGCACGCAGTGGTTGTAGCCACAGGGTCTCGTGCCGCGGTTCCCCGCATAGCAGGCCTGGCAGAAGCACAGCCGTGGACCAGTCGCGAGGCGACGAGTGCGCCGACGGCCCCCACGAGCCTGGTGATCATCGGCGGCGGTGTTGTCGCGGCCGAGATGGCAACGGCGTATGCGGGCTTCGGCACCGAAGTAACGATGCTTGCCCGGGGCGGGATCCTGACCGCGATGGAACCCTTCGCGGGGGATCGAGTGGCCGATTCGCTCCGCGCGATGGGAGTGGTCATTCACGAGAATGCCGAGACCCACTCCGTGAAGCGCGAGGGCGACACCGCGACGGTGACGCTCGTGGACGGTCGCTCCATTGATGCGGAAGAGCTGCTGGTGGCAACAGGGCGGGAGCCCCGGACATCAGATATCGGCTTGGAGACGGTGGGGTTGACCCCCGGCGAGTGGATCGCCACCGACGACACCATGCGGGTGCAGGGCAATCATTGGCTCTACGCCGTCGGAGACGTTACCCACAGAGCCCTGCTTACCCACCAGGGCAAGTACCAAGCCAGGGCGGCAGGGGATGTGATCGCCGCACGGGCGGCGGGCACCGCGATCGACGATGCGCCGTGGGGCAGACATGTGGCAACGGCTGACCACGTTGCGGTACCGCAGGTTACGTTCACAGATCCCGAGGTCGCGTCCGTTGGGCTCACCGCTCACACAGCGCGCGCAGCCGGTCTCCCGGTTGACGTGATCGACTACGACCTGGGGGCAGTATCTGGCGCTAGCCTGCGCCAAGACCACTACGAGGGGGCGGCCCGGATGGTCGTCGATCGAGAGCGATCAGTGATCGTGGGCGCCACGTTCGTCGGCGCCGATGTTGCCGAACTATTGCACGCCGCCACGACCGCGATCGTGGGCGAGGTGCCGCTCAGTAGGTTGTGGCACGCTGTCCCCGCGTTTCCCACTATGAGCGAGGTGTGGCTTCGTCTGCTGGAGGGATACGGGCGAGATTCTGCGCAGTCGACCTAGTAGGTGGTCTCGGGATTGATGCGCTGGCGAACAGTTCCGGCCGAGACCGGGGCTGCAGCCGCATCGTCCGACGTGGGAGTGTTTCCCTCATCCACCGACAGTGGACGAACGGACGGCACCACAAACTTGGGCACCTCCGGGGCGGCTTGGGCAGGGATTGCCTTCTGTGATGGCTCGGGCACGTCGGCGGTGGTCGCATCTGCGGTCGATGAAGCGGGCCAGGCGGCGGAGTCGCGCGAAGGCCACGGTGCGGATGCGGTGGCCGGTTCGTCGGCCGGCGCCGTGGCCGGTGCGGTTGCGGGCGCAGGGGCAGTCAGCGTCGCGGCGGGTGCTGCCGCAGGCGCAACCGGCGTGAACGTTGCGGGCAGCGCGTCCTCGACCTGGTTCTTGGCCCACTCCTGCTGCTTCGCTACGAGATCCTTGTCCGCAAGGCTCGACTCGTATGCCCAGGTTTCGAGGTCGCTCTTGAACAGCTTCTTGGCGCGGCTCGGGCGTCCCTGCCATTCGACAAGGCGGTCACGAAAATCAATGAGTGACTGGTCGGCCTGAAAGCTAAAGGAGACCGAGTTCTTCTTCATCTCGTCGATCTCATGGGCGGCCCAGTCTGCTGCCATCGCACTGCCGGCAAGGGGCAGCAGACGGATGCTCGTGTCGGCCTCATGAAAGAGGTGCTCGGCGTGCTGCTGCTCGGGCAACGACAGCGTGTTCCACTTGGCTGCTCGGCGCGCTGCGCTGATGATTGCGGTCACCGCGGTCGTGCGGTGCTCCCGGTCGATCAGGGCGATCGTGCGGCGGGAGGTCGACCTGCCGATGAGGGCGGCGATGAGTCCGGCCACGATGATCGCTACGAAGGGGATAACGGCGGTCGTAATGACCTCGCGCCCATCGGTTGAAGTGATCCAGTCGATCGTGTCATTCCACCATTGCATGGGCAGAGCCTAACGTCCACGGGGCGAACGTACCGGTCTACCGGCTGCGTGTCGCGGAAGGCGGGGCGGCATCGGGGATAGCCAGGTCGGCGTCGATCACTTTGTTCTGCCGCGCGGTTTGTGCGATAACAACACCCAGCAGCACGAGCCCAGCACCTATGGTCTGCACCGTGTCGAGGCCCTCACCGAGCCACGCCCACGCAAAGAAGAAAGCGAAAATGACCTCCGCTGTCGCAACGATGCCCGCTGCCGTCGCGCTCAGGTATCTCAGCGCGAGCAGGGAGAAGAAGAAGGGAGCGAAAGACCCGAGAAGCATGTTCCACAGCAGCGGAACCCACACCGGCACCATCACGGAGTCAAGGTTGCCCTGCAGAGAAACGGGGGTTGTGAACAGCCCCGGGTCGATTGTCCACCACTCGCTAAACAGGAGCCAAAAAAGTGTGGCGAACGTCATCGTCCAGAAGGCGACAGCCATGGGGGAGGACTTGGCGACTTCGCGCTCGCCTCCCAAGAAGTAGATCGTCAGCGACAGCGCTGCGGCGAAGGCGAAGGCCACCCCCACGGCGTTGAGCTCGCTATCCCACACTCTGGCGACGACGGTGAGACCGGCGAGCACGAGCGCGATGGCGATCCAGAGTCGCGCTCGCACCTTCTCTTTAAAGAAGGCCCACGCGATCACCGCCACCATGAGCACTGCGGTGTATTCAATGAGGAGGGTGATTCCCACGGGCAGCAGACTGATCGCTGTCGCATACGTGAACTGGAGGAGGGCGACTCCGGTCACACCGAGGAGGGCCAGAATGAGCACCTGGCGGAGTGAAATCTTAAAGGCGGCACGGTCACGCATGAGCAAAAATGCTGCGGCGATCACCGCGGTTGTGGCGACTCTAACCAGGGTGAGCTGCGCAGGGGTGAGCCCGGCTTCGATCACGACCCGGGTCACGCTGCCATTGACGCCGAACAGCACAGCGGCGAGCAGAGCGTAGAGGTAGCCCATCGCGGTTAGTTGTCCACATCAATCACGGAATAACAGTAGGGCCGCCGGGGTTCTCCTCCCGTGAGGCCGCTACCAAAGTGAGCCCGTGTCTAACGTGAAATGTAGGGTGACCCCATGGAGACTTTCGTCGTCGCAGGAGGGTGCTTTTGGTGCCTGGATGCCGTGTACAGAACGCTCAAGGGTGTGAGTTCCGTCGTATCTGGCTATACGGGTGGCAGCGTGCCCAACCCCAGCTATGAGGCGGTATGCACGGGTACGACAGGGCACGCCGAAGCGGTCGCCGTAACGTTTGAC
Organism: Homoserinimonas sp.; assembly: GCF_056262345.1. Classification (NCBI taxonomy): domain Bacteria; kingdom Bacillati; phylum Actinomycetota; class Actinomycetes; order Micrococcales; family Microbacteriaceae; genus Homoserinimonas; species Homoserinimonas sp. The sequence continues at coordinate 4,385 of NZ_JBACFR010000025.1, read as the reverse complement.
CCCGCCGTGATTCCCGCGCAGGTAATCCTGGACGTGTTCTTCACGTTGCACGACCCCCGGCAACTCAACCGACAGGGCAACGACGTTGGCACCCAATACCGCTCCGCGATGTTCTATCAGAACGAGGCCCAGCGCGAGCTCTTTGAGGAGGCTCGCGAGCGCGCATCCGAGATCTGGGGTGGCGGGGTGGTCACCGAGATCGTTCCACTCGGGGAGTACTTTGTCGCCGAGGAATACCACCAGGACTTCTTCGCCAAGAACCCCGGCCAGGGGTACTGCATGGCCGTGGCCCTGCCCAAGGTGAACAAGGTGCGCAAGAGCTTCTCGGAGTACGTGCTCGCCTCGTAGCTTCGTAGCGTATGGCCAGGTTTTCCGCCGTTCTCGCTGGGAGTGCGCTGAAATCCGCGCCACTCCCGGGACGGAGTCGTAGGGTCGAGGCACCGCGAGAAAAGGGGCAATCGTGAGCGATGTCACACTGACAGGCAAAACCTGGGTCGCATTTGGCCCGGCTGGAGCCGTTGGATCTGTTCATTCCGCCGAGGGCGGCTATACCTTTCGCCTACTCAACGATGCCGACTACAGAGGCATCTATCCGACGCTCGATATCGCCAAGAGCGCCCTCCACGCAGCCCTCCTTCCCGGGTCGCCCTGGCCCGAGTTTCGGGAGCACTGACGTTTTTCGAGAGCACTGACGTTTTTCGGGAGCACTGAAGTTCCGGCAGCGTGACTGCACCTCCTCCCCAGCCCCGTGCATCTCGTCGCATCCCCGGCTGCGCTAGCCGCCGCTAGACGCCAGCCCAGGGGAGTCGAGACTGGGCCGCATGACAGACACAATTTCACTCAGCGGCCTTGTGGCCACCCACCCCAAAGTTGTGACAACGGCCGAGGGACTATCCATAACGAGCTTTAGGCTGGCTTCAACCCAGCGGCGGTACGACCGCGCAAAGCAGTCCTGGGTTGATGGCGACACCAACTGGTACACGGTGACGGCGTTCCGCAGGCTCGCATCAAACGCTGCGCAGTCTCTGGCAAAAGGGCAGCGGGTGCTCGTTGCCGGGCGCATTCGATTGCGTGAGTGGACCAGCGAAGATCGCAAAGGTCTCACGGTTGAGATTGAGGCCGATTCTCTCGGGCATGACCTCACGTGGGGAGTCGCGCAGTTCAGTCGCAACTCGGTTGTCGTTTCGGTGCCCGCAGACGTCGAAGCGAACGCGGCGCTGCTCGCCAGTGACGCCGGAGTCGGGGCATCGTCCGACGCCGAGGCGAGGGAGCGTGCTCCAGAACCCAACGGCACCGCCTCTGGATGGGCCACGCCGGGGCAGGAGTCGAGTGATAGGGCGGATGCCGACGCGCTGCCCTTCTGAGACCCGCTGCCGTTCTGAGCCTGTGGCCCGATCGAGAGACGGAGAGTGTGCGCCCGGCTTCCAGCGGAGCCCACGAGCGGTTGAGCCTTCTAGAATCGTCTCGATCACGGGCAGGTTTAGCCCCGTGCGGCGTAGGGAGCCACGTGCGGTCACATCTGGTGCGAATGACACCGAGCGGGCGCTCGACGGTGGCAGTCGCGGCGATTGCGACGGCTCTCGCTCTCGCTCTGGTCGGGTGCACGGCACCCGTCGAGAAGCCCGCGTCATCCTCGGTTCCCGGCGTGCCGTCAGAGAGCACCGAAATCCCAGCGAAGAAACCGGAGTTTGTTCCTGGAGGCGGCGCAAGGGAGAACCGCGACTACTTCGACTACGTCTTAGGCAAGCACTTTGTAGAGGGTGGCGCCGCGGATGGAGTTTCGGTAGTCGCTGTTCTTGTTCACGCCGGGTGGACTAAGGACCAGCTCGAGATCACCCCGGACACGACCCCCCTGGGGAATGCGACGGATGCCATCACGGTGGCCGTTCGCCTTGCCGACGGGTGCCTCATCGGCCAATGGGGCGGCGAATACTCCAGTTCGCTCATGCCCGTTCTCGCCACGGGCACGTGTTTGGTCGGCGCAACCCGCCCGATCGACTGGTAAAGGTCCCGGCTCCCGGCGAGCCCCCAGAGTTGCCGGTATCCTCGATGATGCGAGCGATGTGTCATCCTTCGCGATAAGCCAGGGCTTGCCGGGCATACGAAAAGTTTAGGAAAAAGAGTGGCCGAATACATTTACTCGATGGTCCGCGCCCGCAAGGCGGTCGGCGACAAGCTGATTCTCGATGACGTCACCATGGCATTCCTGCCAGGGGCGAAGATCGGAATGCTCGGCCCGAACGGCGCCGGAAAGTCCACGATTCTCAAGATCATGGCGGGCCTCGACACCCCGAGCAACGGCGAGGCAAAGCTCACGCCCGGATTCTCCGTCGGCATCCTGATGCAGGAGCCCATTCTCGACGAGACGAAGACAGTGCTCGAGAACGTGCAGGAGGGTCTCGGCGAGATCAAGACCAAGGTCGACCGCTTCAACGAGATCTCCGCTGAGATGGCGGAGCCCGACGCGGACTTCGACAAGCTTCTCGCCGAAATGGGCACCCTTCAGGAGGCCATCGATGCGGCCGACGCGTGGGACCTCGACTCCCAGCTTGAGCAAGCGATGGATGCTCTCCGTTGCCCGCCGTCCGACTCCCAGATCGCGCACCTCTCCGGTGGTGAAAAGCGCCGCGTTGCGCTCTGCAAGCTCCTCTTGCAGAAGCCCGACCTTCTGCTTCTCGATGAGCCGACTAACCACCTCGACGCCGAGAGCGTGCTGTGGCTTGAGCAGCACCTCGCTCAGTACCACGGTGCCGTCATTGCCGTCACTCACGACCGGTACTTCCTCGACCACGTGGCCGAGTGGATTGCCGAGGTCGACCGTGGGCGCCTCTACCCGTACGAGGGCAACTACTCCACGTACCTGGAGAAGAAGGCCGAGCGCCTGAACATCCAGGGCAAGAAAGACCAGAAGATGGCCAAGCGTTTGGCCGAGGAGCTCGATTGGGTTCGGAGCAACGCGAAGGGCCGCCAGACCAAGTCGAAGGCGCGTCTTGCCCGATACGAGGAGATGGCTGCGGAGGCTGAGAAGACCCGCAAGTTGGACTTCGAGGAGATCGTGATCCCCGTGGGGCCGCGTCTCGGATCGCAGGTCATTGAGGCCAAGAACCTCAAGAAGGGCTTCGGCGAACGCATTCTCATCGACGGCCTCTCCTTCACCCTTCCCCGCAACGGCATCGTCGGCATCATCGGCCCGAACGGTGTGGGAAAGACCACGCTGTTCAAGACGATCGTCGGCCTCGAGCCCCTCGACGCTGGCGAGCTTAAGATCGGCGAGACGGTGCAGGTCTCCTACGTCGACCAGTCGCGTGGCGGCATCGACCCGAACAAGACCCTCTGGGAAGTTGTTTCGGGCGGCCACGACTTCATCCAGGTCGGCAAGACGGAGATCCCTTCGCGCGCCTATGTCTCGCAGTTCGGCTTCAAGGGGCCAGACCAGCAGAAGAAGGCCGGCGTGCTGTCGGGTGGTGAGCGCAACCGCTTGAATCTCGCGCTCACGCTCAAGCAGGGCGGCAACCTGCTGCTTCTCGATGAGCCCACTAACGACCTCGACATCGAAACCCTGTCGAGCCTTGAGAATGCGCTGCTCGAGTTCCCCGGTTGCGCCGTGGTCATCACCCACGACCGGTGGTTCCTCGACCGCATCGCAACGCATATCCTCGCCTTCGAAGGCACTGAGGCCAACCCGTCGTACTGGCACTGGTTCGAGGGCAACTTCGAGTCGTACGAGGAGAACAAGATCGAGCGCCTCGGCCCGGATGCTGCCAAGCCCAGCCGTGCCACCTACCGCAAGCTGACGCGCGACTAGGAGCCCTTTGCGCATTCACGTTCCCGTTCATCTGCGCTGGGGCGACCTCGACGCCTATAGCCATGTCAACAACGTCGAGATCTTTAGGGTGCTCGAAGAGGCGCGCGTGCGCGCCTTTTGGGCCCCGGATGATCCGGCGGAGGAGCGCATGCCGAGCGCAGTATTTGATTCGGCGGGCACATCGCTCAGCCTCATTTCGGGGCACCGGATCGAATATCTGCGCCCCATCGCGTACCAGAGAACACCTCTCGACGTGCAGATGTGGTTCTCGGGTCTCAGTGGTGCTCGGGCGACGATCGGCTATGAAGTCTTCGCGGCCGACCCCACCGTCGTGTGCGCGCGGGCGTCGAGCACGATGGTGTTTGTCGAGAGCGAGGACTACCGCCCCCGACGCATGACGCAGCATGAGAAGGATGCCTGGAGCCCGTACCTGGGTGAACCAGTCGCGTTCGTGTCACGACCGTAACAAGCGGCCTCTCTCCAGCACCCTGGTGCTGGAGTCTTTACGACAATGGGGGCCGGTCTTCGCAAGAAGATCGGCGCCCCTTGTGGATTTTTTGGTTAGAACCAGCCGAAAAGA
>NZ_JBACFR010000024.1:0-2427 GCF_056262345.1 Homoserinimonas sp. | reverse complement strand
ACGAACCCTGCCTCCTCGTACCACCGGCGTAGGCCAACGAATGCCGAGGTGGCGTCTACCCGCGCGTCACCGTTGTCGGTGGGATAGCTCTCGACCGCTGGCGCTCCGCACGCCTTCGCATACTCGACCGCCCCGTCGATGAGCGCACGGGTGACACCCTGCTTGCGAAAACCGGGACGCACTCGAATACACCAGAGGGTCCACACGGGCAGCGTGTCGACGTGCGGGATCTTGCGCGAGGTCGCGAAGGGATCGAGCTCCGAGCGAGGCGCAATCCCGGCCCAGCCAGCCACCTCGCCGTCACGATAGGCGAGCACACCGGGCGCAATCGCGCGAGCACACAGCTCCCGCACTCGCTCGGCTCGCGCTGGCCCCACCAGCGAGCGATTCTCCTTCGACGGGAGCCTCCACGAAAGGCACCAGCACACGTTGGATTCCGGATGCTTAGGCCCCAGCACTAGTGCGACGTCATCAAATTCTGTCGCCGCCTTTACCGTGATCGACATGTCGCCTCCCGTCGCTCGCGCGACCATGGTGACACTCACGACGTCGTGACACAATGGGGCCCTCGAGCCTGGCTGGCAACCAAAAGATCGGATCGACATGAAACCGCATGCGCATGGCAATGAGCTTTCGGTGGGCACACGCTGGCTCCTCGGCGCGGTCGTGACATGGACCCTCGCCTGGAAGGGCGCCTCACTGTGGCGCGCGGCCAAAGATGACAGCAAGCCATGGTTCGTCACCCTGCTCGTCGCGAACACGCTCGGCATTCTGGATGCCATCTACCTCTTCGGCGTGAGCCCTTCTCGGCGGCCTAAGAACCGCTAGACGGCGCGCGCGGGCTCACTCCGACGGCAGCCGCCCAGAATCGGCCCCGGTGTTGGCGGTGAGGGCATCGCGCAACTGTGCACGGGTAGTAACACCGAGCTTGGGGAAAGTCTTGTACAGGTGACCACCGACGGTGCGCGGCGACAGGTAGAGGCGCGCACCGATCTCCTTGTTCGACAGGCCGGCCGCGGCGAGCTCGGCGATGCGCACCTCCTGCTCGGTGAGGTCACCGACACGCACGGTGATGTCACGCTGGCATGCACGGAGCTCCCGTCTCACACGGTCGAGCCAGGCACCCGCCTGCACGCTGAGTAGGTCGAATTCGACGCGAAGGAGGTGGCGCCGCGCCTCGGCCGTGCGCCGAGACCGCCGCAACCGCTCGGCATAGACAAGACGCAGGCGAGCGGCCTCGTAGGTGAAAGGGAGCGACTCCGCGCGCTCCAGCAACTCCTCGGTCGGTGTTGAGGTGATCCGCGCGGCGATGATCGCGTCGCAGGCGTCGAGGACGAAGTCGGCACGGGCCGATGGCGCGCGTCGAAGGTCCTGTCGGACCTGTTCGACACGAATGACGGCCTGTTTCTCCGCCCCCAGCATCAGCGCGTAGTCGACGAAATCAAACAGCTCCATCGGCCCGCACGGTCCAGACGTGAGATGGAGAAGGTCGGGCTGCCGGGTCGAGAGAAGGGCGAGGGCATGTTCGTAGTTGCCTAACGGGCCCTCGATCATCACCGCGGCGGAGTCCACTATGGCGCGCAAGCGATACGAGCGGCTCAGTACGGGCTCCGCCAGGATGCGGTCCACGCGCTGCCGTGCCGCCTGCGCGTCGCCATGAAACGCCTCAGCAAACGCGCGGATGGCTTCGCAAGAGACTCGCATCAGGGGAATGGGAACGGTGTCGGTTGCCTCAAGCGCGATCGTCAGCGCCGACTCGAGTTCATTCCAGCGCTGGCTGTGCGAGAGCATGAGCGACACGTGGCTCGCCGCCACCGCCCGCACGAGCCGGTTGCCGACAGGCGTGACGAACCCGTCACCGGGAGTAAAGGAACTCGTCAACCGCATGTGGCGCAATGCATCGAGAACCGTCGCCACACAACCGGCCAGCTGCGACCATCCGCGCCTGTCGATCGCGGCCGCATAGCTGAGATGCGGCTCCACCGGCGCGTTGAGGGCCGACATCGAGTCCGCGATCGCAGCGACCTGCGGATGCAGCGGCTCGGATACCGCAGAGCACGCCTCAAGAAACTCCTGCCAAGCGCCCGATTTGGCGACGAGCACGTTGACAAGCCCAAGGACCGCAAGCGCTTCTCCTGCCGCGCTGGAGTCGAGGTGGTCGTTGCGCAGCCGACCGAGAATCGTCACCGCGGCCGCGGCCGGGTCGCTCTCGACGAGAGCCTGTCGCAACGCTCGGGCCGGTGCACTCTCTCGAATGAGCACCTTGGTGTCGGCGGCAGTAAAGCGCTCGAGCACCCGTTCTGCGACGCGGAAGTCGCCATCGCATGCGGCGATATTGGCGGCAGCGGCGGCGAGCGCCGCCGGCGGCTCAGGAAGGGGGGCCAGATCGGGGGCACTGGCGGGGCTGGGGACCCCCCCCGCCCGCCG
>NZ_JBACFR010000023.1:0-3638 GCF_056262345.1 Homoserinimonas sp. | reverse complement strand
CCGATGGCGCAGGAGCTCGCCGAGTTCGTGTTGTCCGTTCGCCGCACATAGCGAAAGGGGCCCCCGCGCGGCGGGAGCCCCTTTCGTTGTGTGGTCGTGCTTAGACGGCCGACCAGCCGCCATCCGACGGCAGGATCACGCCGTTGATGTTGACGCCGTCATCGCTGAGCAGAAACGTGATGGATGCCGCCAGGGCGTCTCCTTCGACAGCGTCGGGCATTGCCGCCATGCCGGTGCGAATGCGCTGCTCCCCGAGAGGGGAGGCGAAGCTCGCCTCGATGTTGGTGATCGTGGGGCCGGGGGCGACCGCGTTGATGCGAATGCCGCTGGGCCCGTACATGTAGGCGCTGCTCTTGGTGAGTCCGGCCACGGCGTGCTTTGAGGCAGTGTAGGCGGCGCCAGCGGCGGAGCCGCGGAGGGCGGCCTCGGAGGCGACGTTGACGATCGACCCGTAGGCCTGGGCGAGCATCGTGGGGATCACGGCACGCATGAGCTTCATCGTGCCGTCGACGTTGATGGCGAAGACCCGCTTCCACACGGCGTCGTCTACCTCGCCGACGGGGGTCATGTTGTCCATGATTCCCGCCACGTTCGCGAGGCCGTCGATCTGGCTCCCCGCAGCGTCGATGATCGTGGCGATGGAGGCGTCGTCGGTGATGTCGCCCACCACCGTGACGACCTGGGCGCCGACCTCTGTCATCTCGGTGGCGAACTCGTCGAGGCGCTCGGCCGAGATGTCGACGGCGATAACGCGGCCGCCTTCGCGGGCGACGCGGGATGCGGTGGCGCGGCCGATTCCGGAGCCGGCGCCCGTGACGATGATGGTCTTGCCGCTAAAGCGACCGGCGTCGATGCGCTCGACCCATTCGGGCCGCTCGACGGTGGCGGGGGCATCCGCTGCATCGTCGGTCGAGGTGGCGGGGGTGGCGGGCGCGCCGGCTGGCACATCGCCGGCGGCGGCACGGGCCACGAGCTGGTCGACCATCTCCTGGCTGAAAGTGCCCTTGCTGAGCTTGACGAGGCGCTTGATGGCGAGGCGGCGCACGGGGCGAAGGACGTCGGCACTCTGGCCGGCCTGCGCGAGCAGGTCACGCATGATGGGCCCTCCGACGGGGTGATCAAGCCACGTTCCGATGGATGAGTCTCCCGAGAGTGGAGCTGATGATGATGCCATGTGCAACTGCCTCCTTTTAAAGGGACAACCTTGTCCGTAATCTAGGCTACACCCGTGGCATCGATTCCCAAGGTTTCTCGTGGACCCAATTCGCGGGCGGCAAACCGCGCTGCGCTGCTGGTCGCGGCGCGAGCGGTCTTTGACGCAGAAGGCTACGACGCTCCCCTGAGCGCCGTCGCAAAGCACGCCGGAGTGGGGCAGGGCACCCTCTATCGCCACTTCTCCGACAGAACGGCTCTCGCGGTAGCGCTGTTCGACGAGAACATCACCGAGCTAGAAGCGGTTGTCGACGCGCCGGGGGCCACGCTGCAGTCGCTTCTCACGGTCATCGGCGAGCAGGCTCTTGTTTCCACCGCACTCATTGACCTGCTCATTGCCCACAGGGATGAAGAACGCGTGCATCCGCTGGGAACCAGGATGCGCGCGATAGTCGAACGGGCCGTCGATCGCGAGCGTGCCGCGGGCCGACTGGCCGCGCACGTCGATACAGAAGACGTCGTGCTCGCAATCTCAATGTTCACGAGTGTGCTCGCTCACACAGACGAGCAATCCCGGCAGTCGGTTGCCCGGCGCGCATGGGCGCTATTCAACTCCGCCTTCGCGCCTCGGGAGTGACCGGCGGTTCGCGAGTTCGCCAAGGCTGAGTTTGCCCAGGCTGAGTTCGCCAAGGCCGACTTTGCCCAAGATATGGCGGTGACGTGTGATGCCAAAATCAGTGCGGAAGAGTAAATTCTTTGGGGAGGAGAACACCATGGAAACGGACTTGGCTGCAGCGCTTCAGGCGCTAGAGCGAGCTGCGGATACTCCCGGCTCGCTGTCCCGGCCATTCGTCGAGGTGTTTCCCATCACGGGCGCAGCGGTCTCCACGGTGGGTCGCCTTCTGGGCAGCGAGACGGTCTCGGCCAGCGACTCCATGGCAGCGCGCCTCGACGAGCTGCAGTTCGACCTGGGTGAGGGCCCGTGCTGGGACGCAATGAATCTGGCGAAGCCCATCCTCGAACCTCGTATTCGCAAGGAGCCGACTCGCATCTGGCCCGCATTCTCGCGGGCGCTCGAGCGCGAGCCGGTGAGTTCGCTCTTTGCGTTCCCCCTCATGCTCGGCAATCTCCGCATCGGGGCTGTCGATCTGTATTCCGTCGACGAGGTTGTGCTCGACGCGGAGCAAGCACGGCAGGCTGGCACTATGGCGGATGCCGTGAGTCGCCACGTGCTGCGCAAGGCTCTCGACGAAGTCGGCATCGACCGCGACGAGCGTTTCACCCCGTTCTCCCGCAGAATCGTGCACCAGGCGACGGGAATGATCATTGCGCAACTGCGCATCCCCGCCGACGAAGCTCTCCTCGTTATCCAGGGTCACGCCTTCGCCGAAAACCGGCCGATGATGGAGGTTGCCCAGGACATCATCGACCGCACTCTTGTGTTCTCGCAGGAGTCGAACGGAATCGAGGATCGCCATGAATAGCGAAACCCGCGAGACGCTGTTGCTCAAAACATTCGCACACCTGGCCGACACGCTCGTTGCGGATTACGACGTCGTAGATCTGCTCCAGACCCTGGTTGACACGTGCTGTGACGCCCTGGAGACGGATGCCGCGGGCATCCTGCTCGCTGGGTCCTCTGGCGAGCTCGAGGTGATTGTCTCCACGAGCGAGGCGAGCCGATTCGTAGAAACCCTGCAGATCGGCGCAGAAGCCGGCCCCTGCATCGAGTGCTTTCGACGGGGCGAGGTTGTGTCGGTGCCCGACCTCCGGCAGGGACCACCCGAGTGGGCAGAATTTACCGCTGGGGCGTTGGAGCAGGGCTTTCTCTCGGTGCATGCCGTGCCCATGAGGCTTCGGGAGACGACGATCGGCACCCTCAATCTGCTGCGCGAAAGCACGGGGGAGCTGGGGGAGAACGACGTGCTCGCGGCCCAGGCGCTCGCCGACGTCGCCACCATCGGCATCCTCCAAGAGCGCTCGATCAGAGAAACGACCGTCTTGGCGGAGCAGCTGCAGCGCGCCTTGGACCGCCGAATTGTCATCGAGCAGGCGAAGGGCGTCGTCGCGCACACGAACGACGTGTCGATAGCCATCGCGTTCGAGATGATTCGTGCGTATGCGCGCTCCCATCAGCTGCCGGTGAGCGTGGTCGCAGGTCGGCTGGTGAGCATGACACTCTCGCTGGAGACGCCCAGCGAGGTTCGCGAGACGCCGCACGTGCCGGAGAACCGGAGCCGTGCCGAAGACGCTTATGCCGACGAGACGCGCTCCAGCACCGCGGATGCCGGCCCGAGGAACTCCTTGGAAACCGCCGTGGATAAGCACCTTCACCCGCACGATTCGGCGACCTGACGTAAAATTTGCTTAGTGCCCGTGACCCCGGCATCCAGGTTCAACAGATGCGAAATACAGGGTGCCGACATGAAGATTCGAATCACCGCAGACTCCGGCAGCAGCGCAGAAGTCGACACGCGGTCGAACGT
>NZ_JBACFR010000022.1:0-3558 GCF_056262345.1 Homoserinimonas sp. | reverse complement strand
GGCCAGGCAGCTCGACGAGGCGCTCGCCGCAACCGACTGGGCGCTGCTTCCCATCGGAGTCGAGAAAGATAGCGTCGCTGCGCCGAGCGGCCTGCTCAGCAGAATCTCCCTCGGCCCCATCGGCGGCGATCGCGTCGTGCTCGTTCCCGGCATGACCGGTTCCAAAGAAGACTTCGTCCTCATGCTTCCCCTGCTTGCCGCCGCCGGATACCGGGTCGAGGCCTACGACATGGCCGGGCAATACGAGTCATCGGCCGCGGGTCCCGAGAACCTCTCCCCTCCCCAGCTTCGCTACACCTACGAACTGTTCGCGGACGACCTCGTCGCCGTATTAGAGGAGGGGGCGACGCCCGCTCATGTGCTGGGCTACTCGTTCGCCGGCACGATCGCCGGCACCGTCGCATCCCTGCGCCCCGAGCTATTCGCCAGCCTCACATTGATGTCGGCTCCCCCACTGTCAGGGCAGGCACTTCGAGGCTTCAAACGCATCGGCACCCTGAGCTATGCCGTGCCCGGCAGGAGGCTGGGTCGCCCTTTCATCACGGCGCTCCGGCTCAATGTGCACCGCGCCCCGGCCGACCGTGCCGAATTCGTTCGCGCTCGATTCGAGCTGACGCGTCCCTCGAGTGTTGGAGACATCCTGGCCCTCATGAAGCGCACCCCAGACTTCGCCGAGAGGCTGCGCGCCACGAACCTGCCGGTCCTGGTGGTCACGGGAACCGGCGACGTGTGGCAAGCCACGTCACACCTCGCCTTCGCCGAGCGGTTGGGCGCCAACCTCCTCGTGCTGCCAACGGGGCACAGCCCGTGCGAGACGGCACCACACCAGCTCGCAGAGGCCATGCTCGAGTTCATGCAGTCCTGAACTGCTCGTCGGCCCGACGCCGACGAGCTTCGGCTCTAAGCCGCCGGCGATCGAGCCAGCTCACCTCTGAGAGGTAGACGACCATGCTGCGGCAGGCCCAATCGACCTTCCGTAAGAACCCGCCCAGGGTGTCGAACGGGCGCGCGGAAATGTACGCAGTGAGTCGGTCATCCAGCTCAACCGCCATGGCGGGGTCGAGGGCGAAGCTGATGTCCATGTCATCGTGCACCCGGGGGTTGTCGCGATGGATGCGGGTGCGAACGTCGAGCCAGGCCTCCCTCCGGATCGCCATAGTCGACCCAAACAGAGGCACCTGGCCGAGGAACAGCGACATGAACCAGTAGTAGCCGCCGATATAGATGTTCTTGCCGATGAACTTCCACACCGGCCCACAGTCATAAAAGTTCCCGGGGCCGGTGAGACCAGACAGGGTGGGGTCAGCGGTGAAGCGCTCCTCCACCCTGGCCACCCAATCGGGAGCGGGACGGGAGTCCGCGTCGAGCCGGCCCAGGATGTCACCCCTGGCCGCATCGAATCCTGCGGCGGTTGCACGCAACACTCCCCTGCGCGGCTCCGTCACGACCGTCGCCCCCGCCGCCCGCGCCACCTCGGCCGTGTCATCCGTCGAGCCGTTGTCAACCACGATCACCTCGTCGGGAGCGCGGGTTTGCAGCGCTAGCGCAGCCAGGCAGCTCTCGAGCATGCGGGCATCGTTCAGCGAGGGAATCACAACGCTGATGAACACCATTCGCACCATCCCCGATCTAGGCGATTGCCTGAAAAAACTCCCTCATATTGGCGGCCACGAGCCGGGGAGACTGTTTGGCCGTGAAGTGGCCACCCCTCGGCAAGGGACTCCAGAATCGAATGTCAGAGTACGTCCGCTCCGCGTAGCTGCGGGGGAATCCGCGCTCGCCGTGCTGCACCGAAACCCCGACCGGCACATTGACCATGGGCATCGGCGTCTCGAACTGGTCGTCGTAGTACGCCCGAAAGCTCGTGCCGATCGACCCGGTGAACCAGTAGAGGCTGATCGTCGTGAGTATCTCGTCACGGCTCCAATAGTCCTCAACATCGGCGGTTCCGCTCCACTCGCGAAACTTCTCGACGAGCCACGCGGCGAGCCCAGCAGGAGAGTCGGTCAGGCCCACCGCGAGAGTGTCGGGGCGCGTGGACTGCTGCTCGCTATAGGCGCTTGCCCTCGCCCATTTGGCGTCGAGCCACGCGATGAAGGTCTCCTCTTCTTGCGTGAGGTCGTGGCGTCGCTCCTCTGGCGGGAATGCCGCGTGAGTGGCGAACAGCCCCAGCACCGAGTCGGGGTAGTTCGCGGCGAGACGGTCGCTCACCCAGGTGCCAACATCCTCGCCATACGTGGCGTATCGCTCATACCCGAGCACCGCCGTCATCAGCGCGTGCCATCGCGCGGCGACCGCGTCGCTCACGAACGGCTCACTCATGGGGTCGGAGAAACCGAACCCGGGCAGCGACGGCACAACAACCTCGAACCCGTCCTCCGCCAACAGCCGCGCCAGGGGCAGCATTTCGATGAAGGAGTATGGCCAGCCGTGGCTCAGGATGATCGGAATCGCGTCGTTTCGGACAGCGTCTTCTGCCCCGGTAACGTGCGTCCCGGTGAGGTGGGCAAAGTGCACTCGGTCTCCGCCGATTCTCACCGTGAACTGCGGCACCTGATTGAGGGCGCTTTCGGAGCTGCGCCAGTCGAAGCTGTCGCGCCAGTAGCCCACGAGGTCGCGCAGATAGGGAATGTCGACACCGGCACCCCAGGGTTCCGACGGCGTCTGAGCCGGCAGCCTCGTTGCCTCAAGGCGCGAGCGCAGGTCGGCGAGGGCAGCATCCGAAACGGCAATCGAAAAAGGCTCTGGGGCCGAAGCGGAGTGCACATCTGCGAGCAGAGTCATGGGCAGAGACTAAGACCGGATGCCCGCGCAGCATCAGGGGTTGCGGCCCAGATGGCGGTCAGCAGCGCTGGGTCGTCCGCCCCGCAGGGCACCGAATCCCCGGGCGTTATGCGATGTCGGGGACGAGGGCGAGCATCGTGGCTTCCACAATCTGCCGCGCTGCAGGCTCGTCTATGGGGTCGTACAGCAGCTGAGAGGCGAGACCCGCCGCGAAGGCGAGCACCCCGCGCATCAGATACTCCCCGTCGACGTCGGGACTCAGCTCGCCCTCGGCCTGCGCACGGCGCGCGAGCATCTGCAGCCTGTTTCGCAGCTGCGCATCCCCTGCCCTCAGCGACTCGGCGACGGCGGGGTCAAACGGCGCGAGGTCTGAGAAGGCGATCGAGACGAGACACGCGCTTCTCCGAAACTCGTCGAGCGGCAATGTGCCCATCACGAGGTTGACCAGCCACGCTCGAAGCGTCGGCCGGCCTGGCTCGCCCTCGATCTGATGCGCAACGGTCGCCTGCGCATACTGCAGCGTTGCCCCCAAAAGCTCACTCTTCGAGGCGAACGTCTTTTGCACAGCCCCCAGAGACCAGCCCGACTCCGCCGCGACGGCGCGAAAGGTCACGCCGGTGAGTCCGTCGCGCGCGATGAGGCGCAGGGCGGCCCCGGCTAGTTCATCGGATCTGGTCATCTCGTAGGTCCCGTGTCTCGTCGAAGCAAATACATGTGTATTCTATCGGGAATACACTCGTATTCTAGCGAGTCCCAGAGGAAGAAGTCCCATGC
>NZ_JBACFR010000021.1:0-17280 GCF_056262345.1 Homoserinimonas sp. | reverse complement strand
GTACGGCAACGTGCAATTCGTGGCGTAACTCAAGCCGGGGAGGGAGGGGGACACCCAGGAGCAGCGCAGCCGTGACCGAGCAGAAGTACGCGTCGGAGGGCATCCTGAGCTGGAAGGCGGCGCATCGGGATTCGAGGCTCAGCGAGCTTTCGGTTGTGCGGACCCCGTGGAACGGTCGAACGAGGTCCGAGCCGGCGAGCCGACTTGGGCTGAGCCCCGAAGCGGAGCCCTGACTCGACGTGAATGGGCCACCGGAGAGTGACGACGGGAGCGGGATTCGAGCGGCCATGGCCCATGGTTTCTGGGGCAAGGGCTAGTCGCGAGTGAAAAGCCACCCGGGTGTGAACGGCGCACACGTTTGCGCGCTGGGGAGAAGCGAACCCGACGCGGCGAGGCCGCGCCTCGGGAACCTGAGGGGTCCACAAAGCGTCCTGCGGATGCTGGGGAAGACGCATTTTGGCCCCCTCAGCGGAAAAGGGCTTGAGCTCGGGAGCGCGCGCGGAAGGCGCGCTACGCGCTGAAGCGCGCCGGCATCATGCGCCGGGCGGTCTTGCGCGCCGGCTCCTCGACGAGCCGCCACAGAACCCACGCGAATACCCAGGAGGCGGCCATCACGAGGATGGCGATTACGGCGAGCCAGCCTCCCGTCGCGCCCGTGCCCTGGGTGACGAGCAGGCCCGCGCCGATGACGAGCGGATGCGACAGGTAGAGCGCGTACGACACGCGTCCTCCCACGAGGAAGGGCCGAGTGGAGAGGAGCCGAGCGAGGGGGTCGCGACCGCACACGGCGAGGGCTCCGATCAGCAGAACGAGCAGTGGCAGCACGATGATCGATTCCGTGGGAGCGATCTGGTCGACGCCGTTATAGAACTCGGGCTGCCCGGCGCGGGGGAAGCGGCGAGGGTCGAACGCGGTGACCAGGTAGATCACGACGACGATGGCGAAAGCAGTGATGGTGGGCAACGGCACGCGGGACTGGATGCCGCGACGCATCCGGTCTTTGAGAAAGACAGCGAGGATGGCGCCGATCCAGAACTCCGTGAGCACGCGAACGGCGACCATGCCGCCCATGATGTCCCAGCTGTCGTTGCTGAACAGCAGGATGGTGTCGTCCTGCATGCTGAACCCCACGATGATCATGGGCAGCGTGAGCAGCGCCATCGTGATGAGCATGCCGCGCGGGGTCACAACCTTGGCGTAGCGGGCGAGCACAAGAACGCCGCCGAGGCCGAACGTGAGGTAGGCCATCCATTCGGCGCTGATCGACCAGTCGAGTCCGTTCCAGTCGAGCTCGTGCGGGTACCAGGCGTGGACGAGAAAGAGGTGCTCAACAAGCCGGGGCACGTCGACCTCAGCGGCCCAGACGGGGTCGCCGGTGATCCAGAACATGACGATGAAGTAGGCGCCGAAGAGCATGAGTACGAATGCCGTGAGCGGCCACACCCGCCCGAGCCTGAGCCAGAGGAACCCCACACTCTTGCGCCAGTCGTATCGCGTGGTCATGGTGTCGAGGTGGGTCACAGTGAGGATGAAACCGCTCAGAATGAAGAAGAGGTCAACGCCCAGGTAACCGACGTTCATGAGCGGCGCGAGCAGATGCATTCCGGGGAAGGCGTCGATGAGCTCGGTGCGATAGTGCCGCAGGAAGACCCAGAACGCGGCGAGTGCGCGGATGCCGGTGAGGGGTGCGATAAACAGGCGACCGGGTGGGGTGGTCGCCGCGAGGGGCGTTGATACTGCGGCGGTCACCCGTGGAGTCTAGCCAACGACGGCCGTGACGCCGCCCAAACCTACTGAACGGTGGCGGTGAGCCTGGCCACGTTGTCGAGCACAGCGGAGCGCAAAGGCCGGGTGAGCCACTCGTCGAGAGTCAGCTCCCGGCTGCGGTCGCGGTACGTCTGCTCCAGCTCGCGGAGGTCCTGCACGAAGCTGCGCCCATGCACCATGACCGAGATTTCGAGGTTGAGGCTGAACGATCGCATGTCCATATTGCTCGAGCCGATCACAGCGACAGCGTCATCGATCGTGAAGTGCTTGGCGTGCAGCACGATGGGGGATTCGTAGAGCCAAATGCGCACTCCCGAGCGCAACAGTGCCTCGTAATAGCTGCGCTGAGCGTGATAGACGACCTTTTGATCGGCGACCTCTGAGACGAAGAGCTGCACGTCGACCCCGCTCTGCGCTGCCGTGGTGATGGCGTAAAGCATCGACTCGTCCGGCACGAAATACGGGCTCGTGATGATCACCCGCTCCTCGGCGGCGTAGATGAGGTCGTTGAACAGACGGAGGTTGTTCTCGCCCTGGAACGCGGGGCCGCTGGGCACGACTTGAGCGTCGAGCGGATTCTCTGGTCGCACATCGCGGATCACTGCCGGTTCACGGGGCAGCATCTCATCGGTCTCTGAGTACCAGTCCGTGATGAACAGAGCGTTGATTCCGGCAACGATGGGGCCCTCGAAGCGCACCATGAGGTCTTTCCAGTGCAGGCCGTGGCGCAGATTTCCCCGTTTGTTGTAGCTGGAGTCGATCATGTTCTGCGAGCCAGTGAACGCGACTTCGCCGTCGACGACGAGCAGCTTGCGATGGTTGCGCAGGTCGATGCGCTGGTACTTGCCGCGCAGAGGCTGGAACGGCAGCATCAGTTGCCACTGCACCCCGGCCTGCTTGAGCCTGCGGATAGTGCGCCGATAGCCGGGGCTACGAATCGAGGCGATGTGGTCGAGCATCACCCGCACGGTGACGCCTCGTTTGACCGCATTCTCCAGCGCTGTGAAAAACGGCTTGGTCGTTGAGTCGTACGCCACAATGTAAAACTCCGCGTGCACATACCGACGCGCGCGATCAACGGCCTCGGTCATGGCAACGAGCGACTCTTCGTAGTGCGGGTACAGCTTGGCGGAGTTGTCGCCGACCATGGGCATCGCGCCCAGGGTTCGGTTGAGCAACACAGCGTTTTCGAGCCAGCTCGGCCACGGAGTGTTCTTGCGCACGTCGTCGACACCCTGAGTGGTCTCAAGGATGAAGCGGCTGATCTCGTCTTGCTTGTTGCGGCGCTTCTTGGGCAGCTTGGAGTTGCCGAAGACGAGAAACAGGATGAAGCCCACGTAGGGGATGAGAAAGATGGCGAGGAGCCACGCCATCGCCGTCTGCGGGCGCCGGTTTATGGGCACATAGACGACGGCGAAGACCCGAATGGCGACATCCACAATGATGCCGAACACCACCCAGAAGGTGGCGACCCACTCCATCCCCACGCGGAGCTACCTGAAGTTCACGAACTGAAGGTCCACGTCAAGGTCGGCGCCCTTGAGCAGCGCCATCGTGGCCTGAAGGTCGTCCCGGCTCTTGGAGCTGACCCGCAGTTCGTCACCCTGGATCTGGCTCTTCACGCCCTTCGGGCCCTCGTCGCGAATGATCTTGTTGATCTTCTTCGCATCCTCCTGAGCGATGCCCTGCTTCAGGCTCGCTTCGATGCGGTACTCCTTGCCAGAGGGGAACGGCTCCCCGGCGTCGAGGCTGCGCAGGCTGATGCCGCGCTTGATGAACTTTTGTTCGAGAACCTCGAGCACGGCCTTGACCCGCTCCTCTGAGCTGGCCTTGAGCAGCAGCTTTTCGCCGCTCCAGTCGACGGATGCTCCGACGTTCTTAAAGTCGTAGCGCTGAGAGAGTTCCTTCTGCGCCTGGTGGAGCGCGTTGTCGGCCTCCATCTTGTCGACCTTGCTGACGATGTCAAAAGTTGAATCTGCCATGACGCCCATGTTACCGGCGGTCGGGCTGGGTAGGGTCGGGGGATGCGTTACCCCTCACCGAATGCCGCAAAGCCACGGGGGGAGGGGCCGGATGGGCGCGATAACCGCTCCCGGCGACCGACCGAGTGGGCACTCGTCGGCGGCATTGCCGCGGGGGTCATCGCGCTGGGAGGAACCGTAGCGATCGTCGCCATGCTGCTCACTCCGACCGGCGACCACACCAGCACCTCTGAGGTTCCTCGCCAGAGCGGCGCGGCCTATGCGGCCCCATCGCCGCTGCCCCCCGAGGCCGAGGTCCCTGCGCCGGGCGCCGTGGGCAGGGCAGACCCCGACTGGGTTCGAGCGACGGCCCAGGCAACCGGCATCCCCGAACGGGCGCTCGCCGCCTACGCCGGTGCTGCGCTATTCAAATCCACCGACCGGGCCGACTGCGGCATCGGATGGAACCACCTCGCCGCGATTGGGCTCATAGAAAGTGACCACGGCCGCTATGGCGGGTCGACCATCGCGACCGATGGCGCCACGATGCCGCCCATCTATGGGATCGCCCTCGACGGAAACGGTGTGGCCAGCATCCCGGATTCCGATGGCGGCACGATCGACGGCGACGCCACCCACGACCGGGCGGTGGGGCCGATGCAGATCATTCCCGGCACGTGGCGCAACTGGCACGTGGACGGCAATAGCGATGGCGTCGAGGATCCGCAGAATATCGACGACGCTGTGATTGCCGCCTCGAACTACCTGTGCCGGTCGAGCCCGGACATGGTGGATGAGGATGGTTGGCGGGCCGGCATCCATGCCTATAACCGGTCGGATGCTTATGCCCATTCAGTGGCAGACGCTGCCAACCGCTATGCCGAGGCGGCGGCGACGGTCGCTTTCGGCTGAGCCGGCCGCCTCTCTTAGCGGCCGCTGCGGGGGCGGGCAGTACTTGACCGAACGACCAGGTCGAAGGGCAGCGCCGTGTTGATGGAACCCGGCTTGCGGGTTTCGGGATGCAGCTGGTCGAGCAGCAGCTCGGCGGCCATGCGCCCCTGCAGTTCGGGGAACTGGGCCACCGTGGTGAGGCCGAAGAACGCGCTCAGTTCGTGGTCGTCGATGCCGACGATGGAGATGTCGTCAGGCACGCTGAGCCCCATATCGCGGGCGGCGAGAATCGCGCCAATCGCCATCTCATCGGATGCTGCAAAGATCGCCGTTGGTCGGTCGCGCGGTGAGCCCAGCAACTGTTTCGCGGCCTCGTACCCACCCTCGAGGCTAAAGTTCGCGGCCCGAAACAGGCCAGGGTTCACGGGGATGCCCATGGCCTCGAGCGCTGACTCGTAGCCGATGCGGCGGTTCGTGGGCAGGTGAAAGTCGCGCTCGAAGTCTTTGGTGCCGCCGATGTGGGCGATGCTCGTGTGCCCGAGGGAGAGCAGGTGCTCGGTGGCGAGCTGGGCCACGGCCACATCGTCGATGCTCAGCGTGTGCACGCCGCGCAAAGGCCCGCCAACGCCGACCACAGGCTTGTCGAGAGCGAGCAGACCCGTGAGCTCTTTGGGGGTGAGCTCAAGCGAAATCGCGATCACCGCATCCACCCGTTTGCGCAGCAAGAAGTGTTCGAACACGCTGCGCCGCTCGTCTCCGCCGCCCGCAAGGTTGTAGAGGGTGAGGTCGTAACCGTGGCTGAGTAGGGCGCTTTCGGCCCCCTCCAAGACGGAGGTGTAAAACCACTTGGTTAAGAAGGGAACGACGACGCCGATATTGCGCGTGCGCCCCGTGGCCAAGCTGGACGCGTTGGAACTGACGACGTAGCCGAGTTCTTTTGCGGCAGAAAGAACGGCGTCCTTGGACTTTTCTGACACGTTGGACTTGCCGCTGAGAGCACGCGACACCGTGGCTGTGCTCACCCCGGCGAGCTGCGCCACCGCTTGGATCCCCGGCATCGTTCTCCTCCTGCTGTCGAGCCGATCCTATTCGCCGCATCGCGCCGGTAGTGCGCGCCCTCCCCGATTGGGGGAGCGATGACGCGTTCACGAGCACGCTCCAAACCCTGTATTCTGTTCTCAGCGCCTTCGATCAGATGATTACATGTGGTCGGAGGAGCGGGGCAAGTTACCCAAGCGGCCAAAGGGATCTGACTGTAAATCAGACTGCTCAGCATTCGGGGGTTCGAATCCCTCACTTGCCACCACCACAACAACGAAAGCCCTCAGCGAATTGCTGGGGGCTTTTCTTGTGTCTGGATGAGTGGCCCTCTGAACATCATGCGATCTCGCTTCGTTGCAGAAGGCGCTGGTGCGAACCGGCCGTGGCCGTGATTCGCCAGGAAAATAAATTATCCTTGTATTAGTTACTAACGTTGCATAGATTGTGCCCACTAGCTTTCCAAAGGAGGAAACGTGGTTGCGGTCAAGAAGGTGAAGAGCGTCAAGGCTCGGAATGTCATGATGGGCTCGGCATTGGTGGCGACGCTCGCGCTCAGTGCGTGCGGAAGTGGCGAAGCCACCGAGCCGGCAGAATCGGCCGCGAGCGGTCCGATCAAGATCATGGTGACCGAAACTCTTTCGAGTCCCACCATGTCCTTTGGGCAGTCGGCGGCGGGAGCGCAAGCTGCCGCAGACGAGATCAACGCTGCGGGCGGCGTTGACGGTCGCGAGATCGAGATCGTTGAATGCAACGATGAGTTCAACCCCAACAAGGCTGCGGCCTGCGTGCAGGCGGCAGTCGACGGCGGCGTCGTAGCGTTCGTCGGCGTACTCAACATGTTCACGCCGCAGCTGTGGCCGGCCATCGAGGCCTCGGGAATTCCGTTCCTCGCGCTGACGGGCAACTCGCCCGACCAGACGCAGAACCCACTCTCGTACCCGCTCACCTCTGGGGTTGCGGGCATCCACCTGGCTGCAGGCCGCATTGCGGTTGAGGAGGGCGGCGACAAGGTCGCGCTCATTAAGCCTGAGAACGCTCAGGCGGACTTCGTCGGCAGCTTCGCGGAGCGCGGTATCGAAGCCGCTGGTGGAGAAGTTGTCGGAACAGTCCGGATCGACTTGGGTGCTCCCGATATGTCTGCCGCTGCCGCTCAGGTCGTTGCGCTCGATGCCGACGCTGCTGTCTGCTCATGCAACCCGGGCGACGCGCCCCGCATCCTGAAGAGCCTGCGCCAGCAGGGATACGACGGCGTCTTCGCCACGTCCAACAGCAACTTCTACCCCGCGGACATCGAAGAACTCGGACCGCTTGCGGACAACCTCTTTACCGTCGCGAATATCCTCCCCGCCTCCGATCCCGGAGCTAAGGCGTGGGTGAAGGCGATGGAGGCGCACGACCCAGAGGCAAAGCAGGATTCGGTCTCGGCGGTCACGTGGCTTGCGGTGCACATCATCGCTGATCTCGTGGCGGGAGAAGAGAACCCGACGGCTGAGAAGCTGGTCAAGGCCCTTGACTCGGCCGAGAGCCTCGACACCCGCGGCCTCACGGGCGATACGGTCCTGACCTTCTCCAAGCCCGGCCCGCTGAAGGGAGCGGAGCGCCTTGCAGGCATGGGAGTGATGACCTTCGAGACAAAGGATGGCGTCCGCGAACAGATCTCGGACGGCTTCGTCGACGCGACGAAGTAATCCAGGAATGACAACTGCGGACAACGCGCAGCCGGAGGGGCTCCAGACTACGGAGTCCCTCCGGGGTGCGGTACTAGAGGCGAGGAGCCTCTCGGCTGGTTACGGAGACCTCGCCGTAATGCGCGATCTCAACCTGACGGTAGCTCCTGGGCAGATCATGGCATTGCTCGGGCCAAATGGGGCGGGCAAGACAACTTTGCTGCGTACGCTGGCGGGCTTGCTCAAGCCGCTCTCTGGCGAGGTGTGGTTCGACGGGCAGGTTGCCAAGGGGCCCTTACACCGGCGGGCGAGGGCTGGTCTCGCGTACATCGGCGACGATCGGTCGCTGATCCCGGACCTCAGCGTTCGCGACAACCTTCGTCTCGCCAAGGTGGATGTCGCCGCGGTTGTCGAGCAGGCCCCCGTGCTCGGCCGCTTGATCAACCGGCGGGCTGGGTTGCTTTCGGGGGGCGAGCAGCAGCTGCTTAGCGTCGTGCGGGCACTCAGCCGAAAGCCCAAGATCTTATTGGTTGATGAGCTGTCGCAGGGGCTTTCGCCTCTTGCGGTGGAAGAGGTGTGGAGCCTACTCCGCGAGACGGCCCGGCGAGGAACTGCGGTGCTCGCCGTCGAACAGGTCATTGGCCGAGCCGTCGACCTTTCCGACAAATTCGTCGTACTCCGCCAGGGGGTGCTTGCCCTCGAGGGCGACTCCGCCAACTTCAGAGACAGGCTCGCTGAGATTGAACGTCTCCACGTTCTCGCTGCGAGCGGAGAGTAACTCATGGATCTATTGATGTTTGCGGTGCTCGGGCTGGGAAGCGGCGCGATCTACGGGCTCCTGGCGCAGGGGATCGTTGCGATCTATCGCAGCTCGGGCGTGCTCAACCTTGCGCACGGAGCGATCGCAATGGCGAGCGCCTATCTGTTCGTCGACTTGCATGTTGATCGGGGAATCGCGGCGCCGTTAGCGATTCTCATCGTCGTCATCGCGGCGGCGCTGTTCGGGGTTCTCGTGCAGGTCGCCATCATGAGCCCCATGCGCAACGGGTCGACGATGACCCGCGTCTGCGTAACGCTGGGCATCTTGATCTCGCTGCAGGCTGGGGTCTCCCTTATGTATGGGTCGGATGACCGACTCGTGTCGAGCTACCTTCCTTCGGATTCGGTGCGGCTATGGGAAGGCGCCGCGATCGGCGCCGACCGTCTCATCGTGCTTGCCCTCGGCATCCTCGTCACCGTGTCACTGTGGTGCATCTACAAGTTCACTCAGTTCGGGCGACTCACTACGGGCGTCTGGCAGAACGCGGACGCCGTCGCCGCGTTGGGCGCCTCGCCTCGTCTGGTAGCGACGGGCAACTGGGCGCTCGGCGCAGGACTCGCCGGGTTGTGCGGCTGCCTCATCGTCCCCATTTCAGGTCTTCAGATCGGCAACCTTTCGATGCTGATCGTCCCTGCGCTTGCCGCCTCGATCGCTGGCCGGTTCTCGTCGTTCCCCAGCGCATTCATTGCGGGGTTGGTTCTGGGCTCGATCTCGTCGGTGGTCAGCAGCAATACCTCGATCCCGGGGCTCGCCAATGCGGTGCCGTTCGTGGCCATCATCGTTCTGCTGGTGGTCCGCGGCAAGAGCCTGCCCATTCGCGGCGATCTCAATGAACGCCTGCCGTCTGTCGGCAATGCGCGGTTTGGGCGAACGGGCATTGTCGGCGTCGCGGTTGTCCTTCTCGGCGCAGCCCTCCTAGGGCCGACCGCCTGGGTTGGGCCCATCACGACGACCGCGCTCGTGATTCTGATCGCCATGTCGATCATCGTGATCACGGGGTACACCGGCCAGTTCAACCTCGCTCCGTATGCATTCGCGGGCGTTTCGGCGCTTCTGGGTGCCCACATCGCCAGCTCATGGGGCTGGTCGCTGATCCCCGCAATGCTCGCAGGAGCGGCGCTCGCACTGCCTGTGGGACTCCTTGTCGCGATCCCGGCTATCCGGGCTCGCGGGGCCAACCTCGCCGTCATCACGCTGGCCCTCGGAGCCGTCGCGGAGTCGCTGATCTTCAATAACAACAGCCTCAATGGCGGCATTGCCGGCATATCGACGGGGGAGCCGACGATCTTCGGATGGTCGATCTCAACGGTCGTCGATCCGACGCGTTACGCGGCCGTCGTCCTGGTGATCGTCGTTCTCGTGGGGCTGCTCCTCGTGCATATTCGGCGGGGCCCCTCTGGTCGGCGTCTCCTCGCCGTTCGTGACAACGAACGGGCAGCGGCCTCGATCGGCATCGGAGTCTCGTCAACCAAGATCTTCGCCTTTCTCTTGGCGGCGTTCATCGCGGGCCTTTATGGAGTGCTGGCGACCCAACGAACGGGGATCGCCACGTTCGGCGAATTCAGCGCCTTCGGCTCTCTCCTCTTGGTGGGAACGGTGATCTTGGCCGGTGTCGGATCGATCGGTGGCGGCGCTATGGCGGGCATCATCGCGAGCGGCGGCATCATCTACACCTGGGCTGGGTTCCTGGGCATCGATGAGATCCTCCCCCTGATCAGCGGCCTCATGCTCACGTTGACGCTGGTTTTGCAGCCCAGTGGCATCATCCCGAGCATCGCGGAATCGATCGGCGCGATGGTGCGGCGGTTCAGGCCTCAGCGCAGGCGGACCACGCTCGCCCCTGAGGATGGTTTGGCAGTCGTGCGAGTTGCTCCCGCTGCATTGCGCGTCGAGGGACTCTGCGTGGAGTTCGGCACCGTCAAAGCGGTTAATGAGCTGTCCCTCACGGTGCACCCCGGTGAGATTCTCGGACTCATCGGGCCGAACGGTGCAGGAAAGACAGCGGCGCTCGATGCGATCACCGGGTACATCCCTAGCAGGGGTGGCGTATTTCTCGGTGAGACCGACCTATCGAAGCAGCCGCCCCATCGCCGAGCAGTCGCCGGAGTGGGGCGATCCTTTCAGGGGATCGAGCTGTTCGAGGATCTCACGATCGGTGAGAACGTGATCGTCGGCAATGAGAGCGGCGGCATCGGCGCTCATCTCCGCGACCTGGTCACCCCGGCGCACAGCAGGATCTCGCCCTCGGCTCGTGCCGCCATCGAGCTGTTCAAGTTGGAGCCCTACCTGGACGACAAGCCGAGCGAGGTTCCCTTCAGCGTGCGACGCCTGGCCGGCATTGCTCGTGCGGTCGCCGGTTCACCGTCGGTTGTGTTGCTCGACGAGCCAGCCGCCGGCCTCGATGCCAACGAGGTGAGCGAGCTCACGAGCCTGCTGCGCCTGCTTGCCGAGGAGTGGGGTATGGGCATTGTGCTCGTCGAACACCACATCGACATGGTGGTTGCCGCTTGTGACCGCGTGCAGGTGATGGTGCTCGGGAGCACTCTCGTGACAGGGACCGGACAAGAGATCGAGAACGACGTTCGGGTAAAGGCTGCCTACCTAGGCGGCCAGCCCGTTATGGAAGAGGGCGTATGACTCGCCCCGCGACGAGAACGGAGACGGCATGCCATTAGCCGCATTGGTAACGATGACCCCCCAGCCCGGACGACGAGCTGAGCTCGAGGAAAAGCTCGGCGAGGTGCTGAGCCAGGTGCGCACCGAACCGGGGAACATCCTCGCGATGGTGCTGCGAGACCCCAAGAACCCCGACAAGGTCTACGAGTTTGCCGTGTTCAAGGATGAGGCTGCGATCGAGGCTCACCAAAAGGCCGAGCATGCGGTCCAATCCACACCGATCATGAAGGCACTCCAGCAGTGGCCCTACGAGGTGCAGAGGTTCGAAACGGTTGAGTGGCCCGCCGACGGCGCACCTCAGTAGCTTGGTGGTCGTTCAGGCGGGATACTGTGCTGCAACGACGACTACCGGTGGAGGGGATGTTCCCCGACTCGGACAGCGGGTTGAGCACACGCTGCAGTCGACGCCGACGGGGCCTTCGAGCGTGATCCTGGCGCCGTGAGTGGCCACTTTCTGCGCCAAAAGTCGACTCTTGGCGCAGAAATTGGCCACTCACCAGGTGTGGTGCGGGTGCGCGGGTGCGGCGAGGGCACGGGCGTGGCGAGCGCGCGGGGGAGCGACCGGGGCAGCCCAGCGCCCGCTACCGCCGCGGCGCGACCGACGGTGCCGACCCCGTCACGGGATGCGGCACGGGGTGGTCGCGCTCGAGCGCGGCACCCTCGATGTCTACGTTGGGCAGAATCTTGTCGAGCCAGCGCGGCAGCCACCAGGTCGGCTTGCCGAGCAGGTGCATGAGCGCGGGCATCAGCAGCATGCGCACGACGAACGCGTCGAGCAGCACTCCGAAGGCCAGGCCGAATCCGATCGAGCGGATGATGGTGGACTCCGAGAAGATGAACCCACCGAACACGGCGATCATGATGAGCGCTGCGGCGGTCACGACGGAGCGCCCGGCTCTGAACCCCTGCGCCACCGCGAGGCGCGCGTTGGATCCGTGAACGTAGGCCTCGCGCATCCCGGATGCCAAGAAGAGTTGGTAGTCCATCGCCAACCCGAACAGGATGCCCACGAGAATCACGGGCAAGAAGCTCAGGATCGGCCCAGTGCTGTGGATGCCGATGAGGCTGGCTCCCCAGCCGAACTGGAACACGGCGACGATGAGGCCGTAGGTGGCGAACAGCGAGAGCACGAACCCGCCCGTGGCGATGAGCGGCACGAGCAGCGAGCGGAACACGACGATCATGATGATCAGCGAGAGGCCAACGACCACCGCGAGGTAGCTGGGCAGCACATCGTTGAGGCTCTGTGAGATGTCGATGTTGATGGCGGCCTGACCTGCGACGCCGAGCGTGATGTTGTCGTCGATGGCTGGCAAGGCGCGGATCTCATGCACGAGTTCCGCTGTCGATTCGCTGTTGGGCCCCTCGGCCGGCAACACCTGGAACGCCAGAAGGGTGTTGTCGTCTGATGTGGCGATCGGGGCGACGGCGACCACATCATCCAGGCCAGCCAGGGTCTCGGCGATTTGCACCTGGGTTGCGAGCAGGTCGTCGTCGTCAACACCGCCATCGACCGTAGCGGTGACGAGCATGGGGCCGTTGGCTCCGGCACCGAACTCCTCCTCCACGATCTGGAAGGCGCGGTAGCTGGTGGAGTCGGCCGGTTCGCTCGACCCGTCGGGCAGCCCGAGCCGCATCGAGAGGGCGGGGATCGCGATGATGAGCAGCACGATGATGCTCGCCAGCACGGTGATGATCGACCGCACGGTCGACATCGGCCGCACCTCCTTCTCGACCACGGGCTTGCCGATCGTGGCGCGTGTCTTGCGGCGCAGCAGACGCTCCCCGACGAGGCCCAGGATGGCGGGGGCCAGGGTGATGGCGATGAGCACGGCGACCGCAACACACACCGCGCCGACCGTGCCCATGAGGCCGAGGAACGGCACGCCCGTCACGTTGAGGGCGAGCAGGGCAACGACAACGGTCGCACCGGCGAACACGACGGCAGTGCCCGACGTGCCTGTGGCGAGCCCGATGGATTCGCGGGTCGGCACACCGGCGAGCAGCTGCTTGCGGTGGCGGTTCACAATGAACAGCGAGTAGTCGATGCCCACCGCGAGGCCGAGCATGACGCCGAGCACGGGGGTGACGGATGCCATGTCGACGACACCGGAGAACGCGAGGGATGCGGTCACGCCGACGCCGACGCCGACGAGTGCGGTAACGATCGGCAGGGATGCCGCAACAAGCGACCCGAGCATGACGATAAGAACCACGGCGGCAAAGAGAAGGCCGACGACCTCGCCGATGCCGAAGATCTGGGGCACTCCCTGGGCAATATCGGTGCCGAACGACACCTCAGCGCCATCGACGGGGGTCTCCTCGAAGTGGTCGATAACCGCCTGCTTGGTCTCCTCGGAGAGCTCGAGGCGGGGGTCGACGAACGAGACGTTGACGATTGCGGTGGAGCCGTCTTGGGAGACGGTGCCGATGCCATCGGCGAGAGTGAGCAGCTTTGTGCCGAGTTCGAGGGATTCGACGCCCGCCTCAAGTTCGGCGCGGGAGGCATCCAGTGTCGCCTGCTGCTCAGCAATGGCGGCCTTCTGCGCATCGAGCTGGGCCTGCTGGGCTTCGATCTGCTGCAGCATGGCCGCACCGGCCTGGCCGGCCGCTTCGGCCTGGGCTCGGGCGGCATCCACCTGCTGCTGGGCCTGGGTGAGCTGCTGCGCTCCGGCATCGAGTTGAGCCTGACCGGCTTCGAGTTGGGCGCGGCCGGCGGCGATCTCCGCTTCGCCGGAGGCAAGCTGCTGCTGCTGCTCAGCCCGCTGCTGTTCGGCGCCAAAAGGGTCGACCACCGCGGCGACGCCGTCGATGTCCGCCGCGCTTTCGGCGAGCTCAGAAATCTCTTGCTTCTGCTGCTCAGTAAAGGGGGCTCCGTCGTCGGTGCGATAGACCACGGTGCCGGTGCCGCCAGCGGTGTCGGGCAGCTTCTCGGCGAGCTGGTCTGTCACAGCTCCGGATGCGGTGCCGGGGATGTCGAAGCTGTTGGAGAGGGAGCCGGCGAGGGCCAAGAATGCGCCGACCGAAATGCCGAGGACCACGATCCAGCTGATGATCACGAGCCATGCGCGCCGCGCAGAAAATAGACCCAAACGGTACAAAGCGCTAGCCATGATTTTCTCCCCTGTGAAGCATTCAGCTTACGCAGTGAAATCTGCATGAATGCCGCTACTCGAGCGGTGGAAGGATGGCGATATGACCTCCGCAGATCTGCCCGCTGGGCCACCGCATCCTGATGCGCTCCTCTCTATTGCCGTCGACATCGCACTGAGGGCGGCAGAGATTGCAAAGACCCGCCGCCGGGAGGGGGTTGCGGTCGCGGCGAGCAAGTCGTCGGCGGTGGATGTTGTGACGTTCGCCGATCGTGAGGTCGAGGCATTTATTCGCGCCGAGATTGCGCAGGCGCGCCCCGACGATGGATTCTTTGGCGAGGAGAGTGACGCCGCCGCATCGAGCAGCGGGCTCACCTGGGTCGTGGACCCCATCGACGGCACGGTCAACTATCTGTATGGCATCCCGAATTACGCGGTGAGCATTGCCGTTGTGGAGGGGGAGCCGAACCCGCTGACGTGGAAGGCGCTCGCCGGCGTGGTCGTGAGCCCGGAATCGGGCGAGGTTTTCACCGCAACGGCCGGCGGCGGGGCACGGTTGAATGGCGAAGAGATCCGAGCAAATACGGGAGTGCAGCCCGACCGCGCACTTGTCGGAACGGGGTTCGGCTATGACTCCGAGGTGCGATTGCGGCAGGTGCGGATGCTCGAACCCCTCTTGAGAGAGGTACGCGACATCCGGAGGATGGGCGCCGCCTCGCTCGACCTGTGTTCCGTCGCCTGCGGGCGACTCGATGCCTACTTCGAGCGAGGCCTTCAGCCCTGGGATCACGCGGCCGGAGCCCTTATCGCGCGCGAATCGGGGGCGAGGGTTGTGGGTATGAATGGGGCGCCAGCATCCGCCCAGATGACCATCGCCGGGGATGAGCTGCTGACTAACTACCTTGAGAGATACCTGTTAAAGCACGACCTCAGCTGGGAGGTTTGAGAGGTCTGGGGTAGCCTCGTTTAGTCCCCTCGGGGACCTTTCTTGTATGTGTCATTACCTAGTCGGACCAGTCAGCCCGAACTGAGCTGGTCATTTGTGTTGTAGGAGTTCTTTTAAATGTCCCGAATGCTTGCCCTTGCCTGCGTAAACTCGGTTGCCGCCTAGTGGCGCCATCGAACTCGCACCGGGCGATAGGTCGCTCGGGGCGCCGCACTACAACGAGCCCAACGACTTCTAGCTCGACGCCGTCGACCACGGAGCTCGCAGATTCGACGCTGATCGGCGCTGTTTCTGCCTTCGACGAGCTGTTGGCGATCGGATCGTCGCACATCGTCGCAGAGATTCCCACGGCCGAATCGGTAGTTCCCGCCGCCGCTGCCGCTCCCGCCACCGCTGCAACCGGGCCGCTCCGCCGCGACCGCAGCCGGGCAGACAAGATCGCCGCTCCTGCGAAGCCTGCCAGGGCTCCCCGAACCTCAAAGGCACGCAAGCCTTCCAAGACCACTGTTCCCGCACTGGTGGCAGCGCGTCGGCCTGCTGCCGCCCCCCGCAAGTCGACCCTGCGCTCCGTCATCAGCGTGAGTGCCATGGTGGGCGTCTTCGCCATTCTCGTCTCGACTACGACTCCGGCAACCGCGTTCTACTCGCCGGAGCAGATCGAGGCTCAGGCCCAGGGCCTCGCCTCGGGTTCGACCGCCTCGCTCGCCACGGTTGAGCCGCAGAAGGTCACGGTCAACGCTGCGGCAGCTTCGGCAGCCGCCGCGGGAGACGCTGTCGCTCGCGACTCCTACGAGGCCAAGGCTGTTCGTCAGCAGATCACCACGCTGCGCGGTAACGCCAACTTCGACTACACGAACAACCCCTTCGGCAGCGTGCAGTGGCCGTTCCCCGGCACCGTGCCCATCAGCTCGGGCTTCGGCTCGCGCAATGTGTGCTCCTACTGCTCCAGCTACCACCTCGGCGTTGACTTCACCCCGGGCTCCGGTGTGCCGATCCAGTCGATCGCCGATGGCGTCGTGAGCCAGGTCAACATCTCCGGTGGCGGCCTCGGAAACAACGTCATGATCGACCACGTGATCAACGGACAGCGCGTTCAGAGCGTTTACGCCCACATGCAGTGGGGTTCGATCCAGGTCGCGGTAGGCCAGCAAGTCAGTGTGGGAACCACGATCGGCGCGGTCGGCAGCACGGGCAACTCAACGGGCGCCCACCTGCACCTCGAAATCCACCTCGATGGAACGCCGGTCGACCCCTACGCGTGGCTCAAGGCAAACGCTAACTAGCGAAACACCCCCAGAAGGGGGTTCCTGATAGGCTCTCCGCTGCATTAGTGTTTATGAATCCGTTACAAACCATCCGGTTAAGCGGAATCTTTGTACTGCAGAACGCCGTCCCGAGGCGCTGCGTGTAGGAGCCCAACGATGACCCGAGCCGATAACGGCAGTCCGCAGACTGCCTCGTTCGGAGCTGCACCCACCGGTGCGGCAGGATCGGTTCCTCTTACCCGCCGCCAGATGCGCGAGCAGGAACGCGCAGGCGCTGACCGCATCGCAGGTGTTGACCGCATAGCAGGCGCTGAGCGGATGCCGCAGGCGCCCGTAACGCACAGCACCCCCATCGTCGTTCCGCCCGTGCCGCAGGCCATTGTGCGCGCAACGACCGCGTCCTCGCCGCTTGTGGCAGCATCCGCCCCGGCAGATGCCGCGACCAAGCGTCGTCGCCGTGTGCGAGTCCGGCGCCCCCAGAGCTTCATGCGCTCGGCCATGAGCATGGCCGCGATGCTCGGCGTCGGTGCGATTCTCGTCTCAACCACGATCCCCGGTGGCGCGCTTATGGCCGGCGATTCCGCGGAGGCCTCCCAGAGCCTGGGAGCCCTCGCCGACATCAACGCGGATGTGCAGTCGCTCGGCATCCTCGCTGGTGCCCCCATTGCTGAGGCCGTGCGAGACAGCTACACGGCCAAGGCCTACGTCAAGCCGGTTCCTGTGCGCGGCTCGGCCACGGCAGGCAACCCCAACTTCAGCTACACGAACAATCCGGGTGGCAGCATCCAGTGGCCGTTCCCCAGCCCAGCGCCGATCACGTATGGCTTCGGCCCGCGCTCGGCCTGTTCGTTCTGCTCCACCTACCACCTTGGTGTTGACTTCACTCCCGGCTCCGGTGTTCCGATCCAGGCCATCACCGACGGTGTCGTGAGCAAGGTCGTCGTCAGCGACAACAGCCTCGGCAACTACGTGGTGATCGATCACGTCGTCAACGGGCAGCGCATCCAGAGCGCTTATGCGCACATGCAGTGGGGATCGATCCAGGTCGCCGTTGGCCAGCAGGTCACGGTTGGCACGATCGTCGGCCTCGTCGGCAGTACTGGGGCATCAACTGGCGCCCACCTGCACCTTGAGATCCACGCAGATGGCACGCC
>NZ_JBACFR010000020.1:0-8278 GCF_056262345.1 Homoserinimonas sp. | reverse complement strand
CGGGTAGACGCCACCTCGGCATTCGTTGGCCTACGCCGGTGGTACGAGGAGGCAGGGTTCGTGAAGGTCGCCGATACGGCCGCGGTCGCCGGTGGCCATCCGCGCATCGTGATGCGCCGCACCTGGTGAGGTAGCGGTCGTTTTTTTCGGGCAGAGGCAAGGGTCGGCGAGTATCCTGCCCGCATGTGCCGCAACATCCGAGTGCTCCATAACTTTGAGCCACAAACTACCGACGATGAGGTGCGGGAGGCCGCCCTGCAGTATGTGCGCAAGGTGAGCGGATCGACCCATCCTTCCCGTGCCAACGCTGAGGCGTTTGATCGTGCGGTCGATGAGATAGCCCATGCCACCCGGCACCTGCTCGATGCGCTGGTGACGAATGCCCCGCCAAAGAGCCGGGAAGAAGAAGCGATTAAAGGGCGGCAGCGCCACGAAGAGCGCATGGAGCGAGAAGTCCGACTGCGAACCGCCGCCGGATGACACGCGGGGCATGAAAGGGGGCTGCGCTTCAAGCGCGGCCCCCTTCATTGCCGTGGTGTTTGTTGCTACTCCACCTACTACTCCACCTTCTACTCCACCTTCATCGCATCCTGAGCCGCCCCGGCCATCTTCTCCGCGACATTGGGCAACTCGGTGGTGCCGTAGAGGCGCGCATCCGGGTGAGTGGGTGGGGGCATTTCCGCCGTGGTGGTGGGCCCCTCGTGGTAGCTGACCTCGCCGAGGCCGTCGGGGGTGGCCCCCGTCGCCCACGAGCCTTGAGCCGCAGCCGCGCCGTCGCTGAAGTTGAGGTACTGGTACGACACATCCCGGTGCTCTTTCGACAGCGGGAAGTTGCTGGGCACCGGCAGCGACTCAGCACCCTCGGCCTTGAGCTCTTCTACCGCGGCGAGCCACTGGTTCTGGTGCATCGTGTCTCGTGCGAGCAAGAAGCCGAGCAGGTCGCGGACGCCGTGGTCGTCGGTCATGTGGTAGAGCCGGGCGACCTGAACGCGCCCCTGCATCTCGGCGTTCGCATTGGCCATAAAGTCGGCTAGCAGGTTGCCGCTGCCCGTGATGTACGAACCCTGCCAGGGGTTGCCGTTGCTGTCGACGGGCCGAGCGCCGGCTCCCGCCACGATGCCCTGCTGCACATCGGTGCCACCGACAATCGCGGCGACCGTCGGATCGTCTTGGACGGCATCCCGGGTGATGCCCAGGGGAGCCTTTTCGAGAAGCTGGGCGATCATGATTGCCAGCATTTCGACATGGCCCATCTCCTCGGCGCCGATCCCGAAGACGAGGTCGCGGTACTTGCCTGGGATGTGCATATTCCACGCCTGGAACTGGTACTGGAGAGCGACAGTGATCTCGCCATACTGGCCGCCCAGCACCTCCTGAAGCTTTCGCGCGTAGACAGCATCCGGCGCTTCCGGCGTCGCGGCGTACTGGAGTTCTTGACGATGAAAAAACATTGTTCGCCTTTCCGCTTGGGGTTGGTCTGCCTCCACATAACGCCGCTCCAAGAGATCCGACTAGGGGGTTCCTCTCTCAGGAATCGGCGCGGATAATCCCGCCGCTGCGGAGGATAGAGACCGGTCGCCAACGCTCCGGTTGGGCCGTGATCCGTGCCGTATTTGGGTGCGAACGATAAGCGAAACCCATGAAGAGGAAAAGGGGTTGAGTGGCGCGCGCCACCGCTCGTAGCGTTCTAGCCACAGGAAAAGAGAATCTAATGGCAGATTCAAATAACTCAGGTCAGTTCGGTAACCGCTCCGACACCGAGGAGCAGGCGCGGAAGGGCGGCGAAGCTAGCAGCGGAAGCTTCGGTAGCGAGAACAGCGCCGACCCGAGCGCGGCTGGCTCGAAGGGTGCCCAGGCTCAGCCCACCGAGGCGAAGGCCAAGGGTGGCGAGAACAGCCGGGGCGGCCGATAGGTCGATACCGCACAGCGAAGGAGGGGACGGGCCAGCTCGTCCCCTCCTTCGCTGCGCGTCGCCATCGGTGGCAAATGGGGGCGTCGCTGGGGATCTGGCGAGACTTCTGCGCCACCTCGCAGCGCGCGCGTAAATTGAGTTATATCGCGTTTGCGGCACCGGTGCTGCAGCCGAAACTTGCGGAGGTGCAACCTCATGAAATCCACGTACGCGGCTCGGATCGGGAGGCGCCCGTCATGGACGCTCTGCTCTGGATTCTGATCTCCCTCGCGGCAATCGCCGCAACGTCTGTGGCGGTAACAGTCGTGATCGTGCGGGCGCTGTATCGCCGCATCCGTCGCAGTCGTGCCGTGACCACCGCAGTTCTGGCCAGCCGAGTGCAGCTGAGTCGGGGACCACGGCGGCAACTCTTCGCCCTGGAACTGCAACTCGCAGAGGCTTTGGATAGCGGACGGGCTGCTCTCGATCTTGCCGCCCGCAGCAACGGTCGGCGCGGCGACCTTCCCCGGTTATTCCGGCGCATCGAAGACGAAGCGGCCGCCCTCCAGGCACAGTTGCGGTTGATGGAGAGCGAGCGGGACTCCGTGGCCCTCGCCGACGCCGTGACCGCGGCGGCCCCCGCGGTCAACCAGATCACCGACATGATTCGCGACGTGCGTGCATCCCTCGCGGCCGGCCTCGGCGACCCCACGGGGGAGTCCCTCTCGGCCCTTGATGCAGATCTCGCCATCGAGGTAGCGGCGTTGCGCGCCGGGCTCGCAGAACTCGCGGACCTCAACGGCTATGACCGTGCAAGCCGCTCCCCAACGCGATATCTGCCACCCGCTCACCCCCAGTCCAAAGGAGTACAGCCATGAGCGACAACAGTGCACGCATGCGCACCATCTTTCGCGCCAAGACATCGAAAGCGCTCACCCGAATGGAGGACCCTCGGGAGGCTCTTGACGACAGCTATGAGCAACAGGTGAAGCTATTGCACCAGGTGCGCCAGGCGGTTGCGGAGGTAGCGACGGCGAAGAAGCGCATCGAGCTGCAGGGCGAGGACATGGGCTCGCGATACCTGCGGCTGGGGGAGCAAGCCCGCGAAGCGATGGCGCATGGGCGCGAGGATGTTGCCCGGGCCGCCCTCGTTCGCCGCGCTGCGTTGGAAAACCAGGTGACAAAGCTGCAGGAGCAACACGGTTCGTTGCAGAAGCAGACGACACAGCTGCAGGAACGGGAACGCCGTCTCGCAGAGCAGATCGCCGCGTTCCGCATCGAGAAAGAAACGATGAAGGCCACCTACAGCGCCTCCGAGGCTCAGGTGCGGGCGAACGAGGCGGTTTCGGGCATCGGCGCCAACATGAACGACATCGGCGCCAGCCTCGATCGGGCTCGGGATCGCGTTCTGCAAATGCAGGCCAGAGCGCAAGCCACCGACGATCTACTGTCGAGCGGAGCTCTCCAAGACTTGACCGCCTCACCAGACGCCGACATCGAGCGCCAGCTTGCTGATCTGACATCACACGCGGACATCGAACGCCAACTCGCGTCGATGAAGTCGAAGCCCGGGCTAACCCCGGAGGGTTGGCTCAGCATCAGGCATACGCCGCCGACGCGGTAGCTCGTCAGATCTCCCGCAGTTGCCGACGAGAGGTAATGCCGAGCTTTCGGAAGATGTTGCGCAGGTGAGCCTCGACCGTGCGCGGGCTGAGGAACAGTTGCGTGCCAACCTCGCGGGAGGTGGCACCCGCGGCGACCAACCGCACGATGTGTAGCTCCTGAGATGTGAGCTCGTCTTTGCGCTGACTGGTGCGTTTGCGTGGGTGCTCCCCGGTTGCGCTCAGCTCGCGAGCCGCCCGTGCGGCGAATGCCTCGGCGCCCATCTCTGACAGCAGATCGTGCGCGGTGCGCAATTGTTCGCGAGCATCCTGGCGTCGGCCCTCGCGGCGGAGCCATTCGCCGTAGACAAGGTGGGCCCGGGCGAGTTGGGTTGCCATCCGACATGAGCGGAGATGGTCGATTGCCTCGCGATAATGAAGGTCGGCAGCAGCCCCGCTGCTGATCAATGCACGAGATCGTGCCGCCACTCCGAGTGCCCAGGCGGTACCGCTTGCATTGGCCCGTATCGCGAGTTCTTGCATGGCTTTGAGGGCGTGCTCCATCTGGCCGTTTCGCACGCAGGCCTCGATGTATTCCGGCAGGGTTAAGGCTGCGCTGCTCAGCGACAGTTCCTGAGACGCGCGCGCCCGTGTCGCGGCCTCCTGCGCGGACGAGTAATTGCCCAGCCCGTTGTGGAGCACTGCCAGCGCGTACTGAGAAAGGGCAGCCTCGGCCCCATCGTCGAGGTGGTCGACGTTCTGCGCGGTGATGCCGCTGAGCTCTGCGGTCTGGGCCTGGTCGCCGCGCCAAGCGCTCAGGATGACCCGAGCATGCAGCAGTTGCACGCCACCCGTGGCCTCTGAGATTGCTGTCGCCTCGGTGGCGAGCTCACCTGCCCGCGTGAGCTCGCCCATCAAAGCGCACGTCACGGACAAGAAACGCAGCCCATCAGGGAGGGCGGCGAGTGCACCGGACTCCCGGGCCAGTTGAACGTTGCGGCTGGCCAGCACATAGAGCAGATCGTCATCGAGGATGGCAATCGCGTTCCTGCCAGCCAACCGCAGCCACGGGTCGCGCTGGCTGTCGGGGCGGGGCTCGGTGAGCGCACCGTCACAAAACGCCTCAAGTGCCCGCCGTAGGCCGGGCGCTCCGGCCCCATATCCACTCACGAGGGTTGTCGTGAGTGCATCGAGGATGAGGTCGACGGGCCGCGACGGTACGTCCGCCGGGGGAGCCGCGAGCGCCGCTTGCGCCACACGCACCACGTCGTGCCCGCCCATGATGATCGCAGCATCGACCGCGTGGAGGTAGGTCTCGCGGGAGAGAGCGGGGTCGAGATGAGCGAGTAGCTGGGCCGCGTCCAGCAGCATCCTCGGCGCGTCGCTGCCCCGCAGGTGAAACGCGATCTGGGCGCGGAGCAATTCGAGGCGGGCGCGCTGCAGGGGGTCGAGAGGCCCGTCGTCGGCGACGGCGAGCAACGCCAGAGCAGCCTCGGATGCCCCAGCGTCGTGCTTGGCCTGTGCGGCGTGCAGGGCTCGCCGCGCCCGGTCGGCCGGGTGGGGGGTGAGGTCAGCGGCCCGATGCAGAAACGCGGCGGCGGCGGCTAAACCTCCGCGGGCGAGTGCTCGGCTGGCAGAGTGCTCAAGCTCTGCGGCCGCCTCCTCGTCGGTACCGAGTACGGCCTGCGCCCGGTGCCAGGCGCGGCGATCTGCGTTCGTCTCAGGGTCGGTGGCGGCGGCGAGCGCCGCATGCACCCGTCGGCGGTCAGCTGGCGCGGATGCCTGGTACACCGCGGAGCGCACGAGCGGATGGCGGAATCGCACGCGTGTGCCGATCTCGAGCAGGTCGGCAGCTTCGGCAGGCTCGGCAGCTTCGGGGGCGATCATCAGGTACTCAGCGGCGCGGCGCAAGAGGGCTGTGTCGCCGGTCGGTTCGGCCGCGGCGAGCAACACAAGCACTTGAGTCGCACGGGGCAGACCGCTCGAGCGGCGCTGAAAACTCTCTTCGATGCGCCGGGGGATGCTCGCAACGCCCGGCAGCTCGAAGCCGCCAGCCAGTTGCGTAGTGGGCAGGCTGAGGGGCAACTCCATCAGGGCGAGAGGGTTGCCGCGCGCTTCGGCGATAATCCGCTCGCACACCCCGGCATCCAGTGGAGTGCGCACTGCGCCGTTGAGCAGCACCTGTGCAGCCGTCGAGCTGAGCCCATCAAGCCTTAGCTCGGGCAACCCCGCAAAAGGATCGGTGTGCCCCTCCCTCGAATCGCGCACGGCGAATAGCAGGGCGATTTGCTCAGCGGATAACCGACGTGCCACGAATGCGAGAACCTGTGCGGAAGCCTGGTCGAGCCACTGCGCGTCGTCGACAAGACACAGCAGCGGGCGCTCTTCGGAGACCTCGGCGAGGAGGTTGAGCGCGGCCAAGCCGACCAGGAACCGGTCTGGCGCCGCTCCGCCGCGCCGCCCGAACGCAACATCCAGAGCGGAGCGCTGCGGATCAGGCAGGGCATCAGCCCGGTCTAATAACGGCGTGCACAGCTGGTGCAGGCCTGCGAAGGCGAACTGCGATTCGGCCTCCACGCCTGTCGAAGACTCCACTCGAAATCCCGATGACTGTGCCGAGTCGCGACCGAGGTCGAGCAGGGCAGTCTTGCCGATGCCCGCTTCTCCCCGCACTACAAGCGTGGCGCTGCGCCCGGCTCGCGCATGCGAAAGGAGTCTCTCGACCGCTCCGACCTCGACGCGTCGGTCTAACAGATCCGCCACTGTCGCTCCTTTCAGAGCACGGTTGCACGCTACTACGCAATTGTTACCGATGCGAACGATGCTCACGATGCGGTTGTGCTGCCTCCGGCCAGGGGTACCAGAGGGGTCATCACCGACGCGAAGGGCTGAGCCGCAGTGCGAGCCTGGCGATATGGCACAAGAGCGCAGGAAAACCTGCGCACCAGAGCGCAAAGGAATCGAAAAATGAACCCCATTGAGCAACTCGTTAGCAGCTTTCAGGAACTCGTGGACCAGGTGCCCGAGGTAATTCAGCCTTTCATCGTGATGATTGCCGGCGCCGTCCCGTTCATCGAGGGCGAGCTTGCGGTGACACTCGGCATCGCCGGCGGCCTCAACCCCATCGTTGCCGCCATTGCCGCCGCGGTCGGAAACTTCGTCTGCGTGCTCCTCGTGGTGCTCCTGACATCGCGAGCGCGCACGGCTGTGGTCAACCGCAGCAGCGCCCGGGTCACGGCGAGCGTGGGCTCCGCATCAGCGCGAGCATCAGCCACGCCGAAATCAATGACAGAGGAGCCGTGGGGCGAAGGGTGGGCCACCGAGATTGAGCAGACGCAACCGGCCAAGCCCCAGTCGAAGGGGCGCCAGCGCTTTGGGCGGTGGCTGATCCGCTTCGGGGTGCCGGGCGCGAGCATCCTAGGCCCACTGGCGATCCCCACACAGTTCACCTCCGCCATTCTCGTAGCTGGCGGAACCCCACGCGGGTGGGTGCTGCTGTGGCAGGCCGTGGCGATTATCTTCTGGACAACGGTGACGACTGTCTCGGTGTGGGCCGCTCTCACCTTTGTCGTCGGCGTCTGAACTGCAGGTGAATAGCGATGACTAAACAACGCAGCGACGGCCGGCCGCTGCCCCCTTATCGCTGGTGGCAGGCATCCTCACGATCACTCTTTCATCTGCCGCTCAGTCGACTCGGTGAGTCGCCAGAAACGTGGTCAATCGATGTGCGGCGCGGGGGTGATTCAGACGGAGAAATGCGGGCACGCCTCTACCGGGACGGCGTCTACCGTGCCACGTCGAAGCTCCCCGCCGCATTCGCAGTTCCCGGTGGCACTATCGAGGTCGCGGCTAGCATGTTCGGTCTCAAACGCTGCCACTACGTGATGTATGACGGGACGGAACGGCAACTGGTGCCCGATCCCGCCTCCGCTGAGGGGCGCCGGGCCAGCCTTGAGCGCAACCACCCTGCGGCAAGCCGAGCTATCGGCATCACATCGGCGATCGTGCTCACGGTGGCACTCGTGCTCGGTGCCCCTCAGATCCTTGAGCAGATCACGCTGATTCCCCTCATCGCCGACACCATTGGCACATTCGCCAATCCGCTCCGGCTGCCCCTGTCTGTGAACATCGTGCTTCTCGTCGCGACGCTCGCAGCGAGCACCGAGCGGGCATTCCGGCTGCGCTACAACCGCATCCTCGACGGCGGGATCTTCGACGACGGTGATTGACGAACCAGCAGGCGACCCTCGTTCGCTACTACAGGACGATGTCGCTGTGGCTCTCCAGGGCCACCCACCGCGATCGGCCCTCGACGCTGGGCGGTGCGGCGGGCATCCGATCGGCGCGGGCGAGTGGGCCGAGGTGGAGGCGGGTGAGCTCTTCAATGTCTGCGATGGGAACCTGAAACGTGCCAAAGGCGCCGAGCGGCGGCACGGGACTCAGATCTTGTGCCTCACGGCGCGCTTGTGTGAGGTCAATCTCGCGGAGCGCCGCGCTCTGATCCAGCACGTATCCTGTCGCGGCAAGGGTGTCGCCCTCGCTGACCCACGCTGCGACCTTCCAGAAGGCCAGCGGGATCTGGATGCCGCGATAGAGCGGATCAGCCGCGGTGAAGATCGGGCCGGTGAACACGGTGAGGTGAAGATCCCAGACGCGGGCGTATTCGAGCACATAGTCCTCAAGGCCCGACCAGAGCACTTGTGATTGGTTAAACCCGGCGACCTGGGGTGCGGCGTTTGTGTAAACGAAGGTGTCGAAATTGGCTCTCGCGGCCACATTCGGCTCG
>NZ_JBACFR010000019.1:0-7998 GCF_056262345.1 Homoserinimonas sp. | reverse complement strand
CTCGGCCGCGCCTTCCCTGGGGTGCGGGTGATCGTGGCCGATGGCGAGCGGCCTGTCATGACGGTGCCGCATGCGCCGGCGCTCGTGATCGCCACCCGGGGGGCCGAGCCGATTGCCGATGGCGGATACGCCGCTGTACTTCTGCTCGACGGCGAGAGGATGCTCGCGAGAGAAAGCCTTCGCGTTGCAGAGGACTGCGTTCGCTGGTGGGCCAACGCTGTTGCGTTGGCCGCCCCCGGTGCGCCGTCGGTCTTGGTCGGCGTCGGCGGGCCTCTGGCTACGGCCATGGCGACGTGGCGGTTGTCGGGATTCATGTCGCGGGAGCTCGCCGACCGGCGTCGCCTGCGCTTTCCCCCTGCGGTTCGCGTTGCCACCGTCACAGGGTCTCCCGATGCTGTCGAGCGCGCGCTCGCGTCCGTCGCCGATGTTGAGGGCGCCGATATCCTCGGGCCTGTCGCTACCGACGATGGGCTCCGAGCAATAGTGCGGTTCGACTACGCAGCGGGGGCAGCCACCGCAGCTGCGTTGAAGGCCGAAGTCATTCGTATCGTCACGAGTAGGCGAAAGCGCATCGTGCCGGGGTCTGGGCCGGTCGCGCCACTGCCTAAACTTAAGCTTCGGTTCGACGACAGCGAACCGTTCATTGACTGAGGCGCTCGCCTCCTCCTATTTCGAAAAGCGGTACTCCTGACATGCGACTTGTTTTCGCTGGCTCGCCCAGCGCGGCGGTTCCTTCGCTGCGGCTCCTTGCGGCGTCGCAGCACGAGATCGCGGCGGTCATTTCTCGAGAGGATTCGCCTCAGGGGCGCAAACGCATCGTCACACCGACAGCGGTCGCTGCGGTCGCTGACGAGCTCGGTCTCCCGGTGATCAAGGCGAACCGTCTCAACGATTCGACGACGCAGGCGGTGGCAGATATCCGCCCCGATCTCGGCGTCATCGTCGCGTATGGCGGTCTCGTCAAGGAGCCCCTTCTGTCGACTCCCCGGCTGGGTTGGATCAACCTTCACTTCTCTTTGTTGCCGCGCTGGCGAGGGGCTGCTCCCGTGCAACGCGCCATTATGGCGGGTGACGAGGTGACCGGAGCAACCGTGTTTCAGCTCGTAGAGGAGCTGGATGCTGGCGATATCTTTGGCATGCTTACGCAGACGATCGGCCCGTCGCAGACGGCGGGCGACCTGTTGGACTCCCTCTCTCACAGCGGCGCGGAACTCCTGCTGCGCGTCGTGGACGCCCTCGAAGATGGGACAGCCCGTGCGGATGCCCAACACGGCGATATCACGGTGGCACCGAAGCTCACCATTGACGACGGCCGCGTCAATTTCGCGGATCACGCCTCAATGGTCTTGGCGCGCATCCGAGGCGTGACTCCTGAACCGGGCGCATTCGCGGAACTAGACGGGGTTCGGGTGAAAGTGCTTGAAGCGGCACCTGGTGCGTCTGACGTGCAGCGACATCCCGGCGAAGCAGAGTTGATCGATGGACGAGTTCTCGTGGGCACCGCAACGGAGGCTATCGAGCTCGTCACCGTGCAGCCGGCGGGGAAAAAGCCCATGAAGGCCGCCGACTGGTGGCGTGGCAGGCCCAGCTCAGCCGCGACGAAGTTCGAGGTGTCAGCATGAGCGGCGGCCGTCCGAACCGCAAGACCGTCGGTGTGCAACCCGCCCGCAGGGTCGCCTTTGAGGTAATCCGCGCCGTGCGCGAATCAGACGCTTATGCCAATCTTCTGCTGCCGGTCAAGATTGAACGGGCAGGGCTGGGGCCAGCGGATGCTGGCCTCGCTACAGAGCTGACGTACGGCACCCTCAGGCTCCAGGGCTATTACGACGCTGTGATCTCCCTAGCGGCCGGGCGCGACACCGCCAAGATCGACCCGCCGATTCTCGACGTGCTGCGGCTCGCGACCCACCAGCTGCTGTCGATGCGGGTTGCGCAGCACGCCGCTGTCGACGAGGCGGTCTCCCAGGCTCG
This sequence comes from Homoserinimonas sp., assembly GCF_056262345.1. Lineage (NCBI taxonomy): Bacteria > Bacillati > Actinomycetota > Actinomycetes > Micrococcales > Microbacteriaceae > Homoserinimonas > Homoserinimonas sp. The sequence continues at coordinate 6,027 of NZ_JBACFR010000019.1, read as the reverse complement.
CGAGGTTGGCTCTCAGTCGGCTACCGGCTTCGTTAACGGTGTGCTGCGGGGCATAACACGGACCCCTGCTGAGGAGTGGCGTCAGCGTGTGCTCGATTCAGCGCGAACCGACGACGAGCGCCTTTCGCTGGAGTTCTCGCACCCTGTGTGGGTCGTCCGCGCCCTCAGACAGGCCCTCGTCGCTGAGTCGCGTGGGGATGAGCTCCAGGCGCTTCTCGCGGCCGACAATGTCGCACCCAAGGTAAGCCTGGTGGCTCTGCCAGGGTTGGCTTCCGCCGAGGATGTCGCTGGAGCTGTTCCCGCGCGATTCTCACCGCTTGCGGCAATCAATGACGGAGGAGACCCCACCCGCATGCTTCCCGTACGTCAGGGCCGCGTGAGGGTGCAGGATGAAGGATCGCAGTTGGCTGCTCTTGCGCTCAGCAGGGCACGCCCGGTAGAACCCGGCGAGCAGTGGCTCGACATGTGCGCTGGCCCCGGTGGAAAGGCCGCGCTCTTGGCGGCCGAAGCGTCGCAGGCGGGAGCCGTCCTCACCGCAAATGAGGTGGTACCCGCCCGCGCTGAGCTTGTGCGAAAGGCCCTCGCCGCTCTGCCCATGCCCCCCGAGGTGAGCGAGCTTGATGGGCGAGACATCGGCCCGCAGATGCCGGAGCGATTTGATCGGATTTTGCTTGACGCGCCGTGTACCGGGCTCGGCGCACTGCGTCGGCGCCCCGAGGCTCGCTGGCGCAAGCAGCCCCGCGACGTGCCCGCGCTCTCATCACTGCAAGCCGAGCTTCTCGCGTCGGGGCTCGAGGCGCTCAAACCCGGGGGCCTCCTCGCGTACGTCACCTGTTCTCCGCACCTTGCAGAGACGCGGCTCGTCGTAGGCACCGCACTCAAGAAGGCGGGGCTTTCGTTAGTCGATGCACGCGAGGTACTCGATCGCATCACTCTCGCGCCGCTCGATCTGGGCGAGTCCGACGGCACTGTCCAACTGTGGCCGCATCGCCACGGCACGGATGCCATGTTTATCTGCCTGATCACGAAGGATCGCTAGGCTCGGCTCATGACCGTGCGCATCAACCCGAGCATCCTGTCGGCCGATTTCGTGAACCTTCACGACGATATCGAGACGATTGCTTCAGCCGATCTCGTGCATGTCGATGTCATGGACAACCATTTCGTTCCGAACCTCACATTCGGGCCGCAGATGGTGGGGCGCATCCAGGATGTTTCGCCCATCCCGCTCGATGTGCACCTCATGATCGACGATCCAGACCGCTGGGCGCCGGGTTATGCCGAGCTCGGGGCGTACTCGGTTACGTTTCACGCAGAAGCGGCCGCGGATGCTGTCGGCCTGGCACGCAGGCTGCGGCAGATCGGTTCCCGGGCGGGCATCGCCCTCAAGCCGGGCACCCCCGTTGAGCCCTATCTCGATCTGCTGGCGGAGTTCGATCAGGTGCTCGTCATGACGGTTGAGCCTGGTTTCGGGGGGCAGTCGTTCATGCCCGAGACAATGCCCAAGCTGCGCCTGCTGCGCGAGGCTGTCGCGCGAACGGGGCTCGACGTGTGGCTTCAGGTCGACGGCGGCATCACCGAGTCGACGATCGCTTTCGCCGCGGAGTCGGGGGCGGACACCTTCGTCGCCGGCTCGAGTGTTTTCGGCTCTCCCGATCGGGCCGCGCAGATCGATGCTCTGCGCTCGGCAGCACTGGCACACACGCACTAAGAGCGGGGGAGTTCCGCGGTTGCCCCTAAATGATGCCCTCGGAGAACGTGCTTGGCGTGCCAAAACGGTGTGCCGTAATGCTTACGGCCTGCTCCCGCACAAAGGGCAATATCTCGATACGACCGGATTCGGTCACGGGCTCCGCATACACCGCTATTTCGGGGCGGCCGTCGGTCGCTTCCGTCACCATGGACGCCGGTGCTCCGATTAGTCGGATGCGCTCCCCATCGAATCGGGCGAGCCCTGAGCACCAGCGGGCATCCGTCTCGGTCGTCACGCTTACTCCTAGGCGGGAGCAGGCGGCGGCAACTGGATCCGGCAACGACACACCCGTGGAGACGCTGAAGGAGGAGCCCGCAACCAGACCGGCGCCGATGACCCGCACCAGGTGAGCGACGGACCCGGCTTCGGCAAGGCGCACGGCCACAGGGGTCGGCAGATATCGAAAGATATTTCGCTCCACGGCAAGTCCGCTCACATCCCGTGCCTGCCCGAACTCCTCCCGCCATGCTTCCGTATCGCTGCGGAACGACCGCAGAACCGATTCGCCGCTTTCTGCTCCGCAGGAGGCGGCGACCGCGTCCACCAGCGGCCGTGCGTGCGGCGAAACCTCGGATGCCGCTGCTGACGGAGCGGAGCTCCATCTGCCGAGGCCGATCAGGTAGTTGGGGCCGCCCGCTTTTGCCCCCGCCCCGATCGCAGACTTCTTCCAGCCACCGAAAGGCTGGCGTCGAACGATGGCACCCGTTGTGCCCCGGTTGACATAGAGGTTGCCCGCCTGCACCTGATCGAGCCAGAGCGAGAGCTCCTGTCGATCAAGGGAATGTAGTCCCGCAGTGAGGCCGTAGTCGACCTGGTTCTGTATGTCGATTGCCTCCTGGAGGGTCTGGGCGGTCATGATGCCGAGCACGGGACCAAAGAACTCGGTGAGGTGAAAATCCGATCCTCTTTGCACTCCGGCTCTCACCCCTGGGCTCCAGAGCCGTCCACTGTCATCACGCCGTCGCGGGGTCACGACCCAGCGCTCCCGCGGTGCGAGGGTCGTAAGGCCGCGAAGCAGCTTGCCCTCGGCTGGTGCGATGATCGGTCCCATTCGCACGGTGGGGTCCGTGGGGTAGCCAACGGGGAGCGAGCGCACGGCGTCAAGGAGCTGGTCGTGAAAACGTCGTGACCGAGCCACCGATCCCACGAGGATCACCAATGATGCTGTTGAACATTTTTGACCGGCGTGCCCAAAGGCGGAGGATACGACGTCCCTCACGGCCAGATCGAGGTCCGCGCTCGGTGTGACGATGATGGCGTTCTTTCCACTTGTTTCGGCAAGCAAGGGGAGGTCGTGTCGAAATGCCCGAAACTTCTCTGCCGTCTCGAAGGCTCCGGTCAGGATGACTCGGTCGATCCGGTGATCGGCGATGAGGGTTTCGCCCAGCGCCGGGTTGGCCATATTCACTAGGCGCAGAGCGTCCCGCGGCACGCCAGCTTCCCAGAGCGCCTCGACCATCACAGCGCCGCACCGTCGTGCCTGTTGTGCAGGTTTGATGATCACCGACGAGCCTGCGGCAAGCGCTCCCAGCGTCGAGCCCGCCGGGATCGCCACGGGAAAATTCCACGGGGGAGTGACGACGGTGAGTCGGCTTGGCTCGAAGACGGCACCGTCAACGGCGTCAAGTTCCCGCGCCAGCTCCGCGTAGTAGTGGGCGAAGTCCACGGCCTCGGAGACTTCGGGATCCGACTGGTCGAGGGTCTTTCCCGTCTCGGCCGCCATCACTTCTATCAGGTCCGCCCGACGGCTCTCTAGGGCGATTCCCGCCCGGTGCAGAACCTCAGCGCGCTGAGACCCGCTCATGGCTCCCCACGACGACCCTCCTGCCAGCGCCGCCCCAATGACCTCGTTGACCTCAGCCTCGGAGCCCACGGCGTTGGCGGCGACGGTGGCCTCGCCGAGCGTGCTGGTCGGCACCCGCTGCAGGATGTCGCTGGCCCATTCGCGGTTTGCAGGCAGAGCGGGGTCGGTGTCGGGTGAGTTGTGGAACCCGGTAGGCGATGGGAGCGCGGCCGCCGAGCGGCGATCTTGGGTTCGCCGCGGAGCGGGGACTGAGCCATCGAGGTCGCCGAGCGAGGCGATGAACCGCGCTTCTTCTCGGGCGAACAGGTCGGGGTTGGCGCTCAGTTCGAAAACGGCCGACATGAAGTTCTCTTGGCTCGCCCCCTCCTCAAGCCGACGGATGAGGTAGGCGATCGCCACGTCGAACTCTGCCGGATGCACGACCGGGGTGTACAGCAACAGCGCGCCGACATCACGCCGCACCGCCTCTGCCTGTCCCTGCGCCATGCCGAGAAGCATTTCGAAGTCGACACCGCGTTCGGTGCCCCGCCGATTCGCAAGCAGCCACGCGAAGGCAAGATCGAACAGGTTATGACCGGCGACCCCGATGCGAACATTCTCGACGCGCTCAGGATGCAGCGCATAACTGAGCACGCGCTTGTAGTTGGTGTCGCTCTCTCGTTTCGTATCCCACGTCGCCAGTGGCCAGCCATGCAATGACGCCTCGACGCGCTCCATGGCCAGGTTGGCACCTTTGACCACCCGGACTTTGATTCCTGCCCCGCCCCGTGCGCGGCGGGCAGCGGCCCATTCCTGCAACCGCATCATCGCTCCGAGGGCATCGGGCAGGTACGCCTGCAACACAATTCCCGCCTCGAGGCCGAGCAAATCTGGCTCGTCGAGGATGCGCTGGAAGACCGCGATGGTGAGATCGAGATCCTTATATTCCTCCATGTCGAGATTGATGAACTTGGGCGTGGGTGCCGCGGCCGCGAGGCGGAAGAGCGGCGTGAGCTTCTCCACTACATGCTCGACTGCGGCATCGAATGCCCACGGAGACTGGGGGGCAACAGTCGACGACACTTTGATCGAGACGTAGTCGACGTCGTCTCGTGCGAGAAGAGCACGTGTGCCAGCGAGCCGGCGGTCTGCTTCACGGTCGCCCAACACCGCCTCTCCGAGCAGATTCAGGTTGAGCCGGATGCCCGGGCCCCGAATGGCGGAGATGGCAGCCCCGAGGCGGGAATCCGTTGCGTCAATGATGAGGTGGCCGACCATTCGCCACAGAACCCTGCGCGCTAGGGGAATGACGATTCCGGGCGCAAGAGGAGCGATTCGACCTCCAAGACGCACGGCCGCGCGCAGGTGCCAGGGGAGGAACGACGGCACCTTTGGCGCGAGGTCTCTGAGATTGCGCGCAGCAACTCCGCGGTCTTCTGGCCGGATGACGCCGTCGACGAACCCGACGGTGAACTCGAGACCGTGCGGATCTTTCAAAACACCGGCGAGCTGACGCGCAGAGGCGTCAACCGGAACCTCCGATGCCACCGCGAGCCATCGCCGCACAAGCGACGTCACGTCGCGAGCGAGCTGTGCATCGATATCGGCGCTTGAGGCCACTGGCGGTTCCGTTCTCTCGTTCCGCCCAGTATGGAATCGTGCTCGCATAAGATAAAGCGAACTTTACTTACCAATAAGCATCAGTTTTGCTAATGCATTGGAGTGCGTAATGCTCGATCTTCGTCGCCTCAGACTGCTGCGCGAACTCCAGATTCGCGGCACGCTTTCGGGCGTGGCCGCCGCCCTCAACCAGAGCCCGTCTTCCGTTTCTCAACAGCTTGCTCAGCTCGAACGCGAGGTGGGAGTCGCGCTCCTACGAAAGTCGGGGCGCCGGGTGGTTCTCACGGCACAGGCCGAACTGCTCGTTGAGCACGTCGGCGCGGTGCTCGAGCGGCTCGAGCTCGCAGAATCTGAGCTCAGCGCGTCATTCTCAACAGCGACCGGCACCGTGAGGCTCGCCGTCTTCCAGTCGGCCGCGCTCGCGCTCCTTCCTCACGCGCTGAGCATCCTCGCCCGCGAACACCCCTCGCTCCGGGTCGAGGTGACTCAGCGGGAGCCGGAATCTGCGCTCTACGACACCTGGGCGAGCGACTTCGACCTCGTTGTCGCCGAACAGTACCCGGGGCACGCTGCACCTCACCATGAAGGGCTCGACCGCGTGCACCTCACGGGCGACCGCATCGCCCTGGCCGTGGCTCGGGGTTCGACCATTGCTTCTCTCGCGAATGCGGCGAGGTCGCCGTGGGTCATGGAACCGCGCGGGGCGGCATCCCGTCACTGGGCGGAGCAAGCGTGCCGGCAGGCAGGCTTCGAGCCAGACGTGCGGTTTGAGACGGCAGACCTGCAGGCGCACATCCGGTTCGTGGAGTCAGGCAATGCCGTCGCATTGCTGCCCGACCTCGTCTGGACGGCCAGAGACATCACGGCGACT
>NZ_JBACFR010000018.1:0-10543 GCF_056262345.1 Homoserinimonas sp. | reverse complement strand
CGCGGAGTTTTTTCACTCTCTCCTCCCAGCATCGTTGGGCCTGGCCACCGGCACGTTGCGGCGGCCTGCACTACTCGCAGGCTAGTTCTCTTCGACGGCTGCGCTGCTGCACGTTGGCTGCCAAGCGGATGCCCCACCCCCGAACTCGGGGTAGGCATCCAGCTCGCAAGAGGTCGGGGCGGGCGTGCCTCGGCATACCCTGGGATCCGTAGCAATATACGAGGGGGGTCGGGCGTGCTAGATATTCTGACCCTGCGCGTTATGTTCGCAATCGTGGCGTTAGTCCTGCTCGCGCACATCTACTTCGTCACGTACAGGAGCACACGCTCGTCCTACAGCCGGTGGTGGAGTTGTGCCTTCCTGCTCATCATGAGTGGCTCATCCGCCTACCTCCTCAACGGCACGCAGCATCAGGCGTGGGCGAACCCCTTGGGCAATCTCCTGCTGGTGTCTGCAGCGGTGGCGGTGTGGGGAGGCGCCCGATCGCTCAGCGGCAAGCCGCTTAATCCATGGCATGCCGCAGCGGGACCCCTGCTTGCGGTCGTTGCCGCCGCATTCGATTCGCCCTCCACGCACGTCTGGCCGGGCGGAGCCGTGTTTCTCGCACTCGTTGCCGTGCACAGCGGCCTCGCTGCGGTCGAGTTCTTTCGACTCGACAGCCGGGAGTGGCACGGCGTGCGAGCACTCGCTAGCGCTGCTGGTCTTTTTTCGCTGTTCTACTGGGGACGCTGCGTGGCCTTCCTGGTCGATGGACCCGACGGCACAGTGTTCCAGAGCGCATTCGGCAGCGAGGTCACCACGGTTGCGGTCACCGCATTCTTTGTCTTTGGTGCGTTCTCAATAACAACCCTCAGCCACGAGCAGGTGGCGAGCCGGCTTCGCGCCGAGGCCTCCAGGGACGGCCTCACCGGAGTCTTGAACCGCGCCGGGTTTCTGCAACAAGCACAACGGCCACGCAAGAATGACGCGGCACTCATCCTCACCGATCTGGATGGCTACAAGGCCGTCAACGATACCTACGGCCATCAAACCGGGGATCAAGCACTCCAAGCGTTTGCGGCAGCATGCCTTGCGAGCGTTCGCGAGACCGACTTGGTGGGCCGGTACGGCGGCGACGAGTTCATCATTCTCCTCACCGGGGCGTCCCTTGAGCAGGCCGAGCGGGCGGCGAGCGAGATCAGTCGCCGCCTTCGCGACGCGAAACCGCCGGAGTTGGACCTGTGGCCAACCGTGAGCTGCGGGGTCACCCCGCTACACCCCAACACGCTCAATCTAGAGGCGGCGAGTGCCGCTGCGGATGCTGCGCTCTACGAGGCCAAAGCCCTGGGACGCGACCGGGTGGTGCGGGCACGCCCCACCGGGCGGGTCTCCTAACGCTGCGCCTTGCCCGCCTTGCTCTCCTTGCTCTCCTCCTGGGGGCGCCGCGCAGACCGCCGACCCCACAGTCGTGACGCCAGAAACAGCACCGCCCCAATTGCGATGAGGATGCCCGCACGCAACCAGACATCCCCTCCCTGCTGCGTCATCAGGCCGATGCAGGAGAGTGCCCCGAGCACAGGAATCACCGTCCACACCCTGAAGTGGTCGTGGTCGACCTTGTCTCGGCGCAACACGAGCACCGCGATGTTGGTGCTGAGAAAGACGAAGAGCAGCAGCACGACGACCGTGCCGGCGAGCACCGCGAGCCCCCCGGTGAAGGTGAGCACCATGGCCACGAGAGTCGTCGTGATGATTGCCACCCACGGCGTCCCTCGTTGGGGCAAAACCCGCCCCAACGCTGCAGGCATGAGCCCCTGCTTGGCCATTCCGTAGGCAAGTCGGCTCGCCATGATCATGGTCAGCAGCGCCCCGTTGGCCACCGCAATGAGGGCGATCGCGCTGAACAACCAGCCGGGGATGCCGGTTCCCGTTGCCTCAATCACGGTCAACAGGGGGCCCGTCGAATCCGCCAGTGAGTCAACCGGCACCGTGATGGTGGCCGCGGCCGCGACGAGCATATAAAGCAGCCCTGCCGTGATCAGTGCGGCGAACAGGGTGCGGGGATACACCTTGGCGGGGTTGCGAATCTCCTCCACGATGTTCGCCGACGTCTCGAACCCCACGTACGAGTAGTAGGCCAGGAGCGCCCCGGCCATCACCGCGAGAAACGGGGTCGTTCCCGGCGTGAACTCGGTGAGTCTGCTGGCGTCACCGCCACCGCCCCCCACAAAGATGCCGACGGCGATCAACACGATGAGCAGCCCGCTGAGCTCAATTGAGGTCATCACAAAGTTGGCCTGCATCGACTCTTTGATGCCGCGCATGTTGATGAGCGCTACGAGCACGAGAAAGAGGATGGCCCCGAGCACGGGAGGAATCTCAATGAACTGGGCAAGGTAGTCGCCGGAGAAGGCGAGGGCGAGCGCGGCAGCGCTCACAACACCCGCGGCAAGCATGCAGAAGCCCACGAGGAACGAGATGAGAGGGCTGTGATAGGCCTTCTCCGCGAAGACGGCAGATCCGCCCGCCTTCGGGTACTTGGTCACGAGCTCTGAATATGACCCGGCCGTAAGCAGGGCAAGCACGAGCGCAACGCCGAGCGGAATCCACACGGCACCCCCGGTTTGCCCGGCGATTTCGCCCACAAGGGCATAGATACCGGCACCGAGCACATCTCCCAGGATGAAGAGAAAGAGAAACAGTCCCGTGATGTTGCGCTTGAGGCCAGACGGGTCGGGGCCTAATGAGGCATCCTGCGCAGAGGTCATAGGCCGGATCGTACGGCCGATGCGGCGCGACGAGAAGACCCCGCTGCGCTAAACCGTGCGCCGTCAATCCTGCGCTTCGCTCTGCGCAGGGTCAAGACGCGGGGAGGCTCGGATTAAACCCCGATGTCTTCGTTCCAGAGTGCGGGCTCCGCCTCGATGAAGTCGGCCATAAGCTGGCGGCATTCGGCATCGTCGACGACGACAACCTCGACCCCTCGCTGTCGCAGATAGTCCTCACCGCCATAAAAGTTGGCGTTCTCACCGACGACAACACGGGGGATCTTGTAGAGCAAGATCGCTCCCGTGCACATGTCGCACGGTGACAGGGTGGTGAACATTGTCGCGCGGGCGTAGACGCTAGCGGGCAGTCGTCCGGCATTCTCGAGGCAGTTGGTCTCGCCGTGGTGCACCGAGCTTTCATTCTGGATTCGGCGATTGTGGCCGGTGGCAATGACCTTGCCATCGACAACGAGCGCAGCGCCGATCGGGATGCCCCCCTCAGCGCGCCCGAGTCGGGCCTCACTGATCGCTGCACTGAGTCCCTCAGCCAGCTGCGACTCAGTCAGTGGGGGCAGCGCGGTCAGTGGAGGCAGTGCGGTTGCATCGTTGGTGTTCATGTCTGTGCCACTCATCTGGGCTCCGTTCATGGGGATGAGAAGTGGGATGGGGGAGCAGGTCAGGCGCGCCGATAGGGCTTGAGGTATGCCCCGGGATAGCGGATGCCCCGACCCCAGATCGCAAGCGCAGCGATCACGACGAGGTAGGGAAACGCGATCAGCAGTTCGTTGGGAACGCCACTGAAAAGCGGCGAGATCGCGAGCTGCAACTGCAGGGCATCGGTCACCGCGAACAGCAGTGCCCCCGCAACCGCGGGCCACACCTTCCACCGGGCAAAGATGACGAGCGCGATGCAGATCCACCCGCGACCGCTGACAATGTCGATCGTGAACGTGCCAAGCAACGACAGCGTGAGAAACGAGCCACCAATCGCCATCATGGCGCCACCGATAATCAGCGCCGCAAAGCGGGTGCGGGCGACCGGGATGCCGGCAGCATCCGCCGCCTCCGGGTTCTCGCCGACGGCGCGAAGCCGAAGCCCGAAGCCGCTCGACCGCAGCACCCACCAGAGCGCGGGGGCGAGCAGGAGGAAGGCCACATAGGTCAGCGGATACTGCGACAGCATGCCCCCGCCCGCGAACAGCCTGTCGAACTTTGCGGTGATCGTCTGCGAGCCGCTGCTGAAGAGCAACCGGTTGGCAAAGTTGCAGGCGGCGACCAGAAGCAGGGTGGTGCCGATGCCGGCCACGTGCTGGTTGACGCCCAGCGTCACGGTGAGCAGACCCATGAGCGCACCGGCGAGGGCACCGGCGATGACCGCGGCGGCGAGCCCGAACCACACCGAGCCACTCGTCGCAGCAGCGAAGAAACCGCAGAACGCGCCCGCGTACATGGTTCCCTCGATGCCGAGGTTCAAGATTCCAGCCCGCTCGTTGATCACTGCACCGAGCGCGGCCCAGACCAGCGGGGTTGCGATGGTGAACATGGCCGCAAGAACGGCGAATAGGGGAAAGTCCATCAGCGCACACCAACTTTCGCCGCAGCATCCGGTTCAGAGGCGGTCGCGACCGTTTCGTCTAGGGAGGGCCCACCACTCGGGCGCCGTCGGCCGAACACCACGCGGTAGCGGCGCAGGGCCATCAGTGACACCACGGCGAGCAGAAGCGTGGAGCTCACAATCGCTCCCATCTGTGTGGGCAACTGCAGCGAGATCGAGGCGTTCTGAGCGCCAACGGCGATCGTGCCAAGCAGCAGGGCGACAAGCAGCACGCCGCCCGCCGTGAGCGCCCCGAGGGTCGCCACGACGATGCCCGTATAGCCGTAGCCGTTGGAGATTCCGGCGGTGAGCTGGTGCTGCACGCCGAGCACCTGGCTCGCGCCCCCCATTCCTGCGATGCCACCCGAGATGAGAGCGCACCTCCACTGCAGCCGGGCAACAGGAATGCCCGAGAACTGGGCTGCCGCGGGCGCCTGCCCTGCCGCACGAAGCCTGAGCCCGAGCGGGGTGAACGACATGACAATCCACGTGCCGGCCACCAGAATCAGGGCAATGATGAGCCCCCAGTGCACGCGGCTGCCGTCGGTAACCGGCGGCAACGTGTAGCCGGGGCCGTAGGTGTCTGAGTCAGGAAACCCGCTCGCCGAATTGCGCCAGGGGCCGTTGAGCAGACCCTGCACGAGCAACAGTGCGACCGGGTTGAGAAGCAGCGTCGTCACAACCTCGTCGATCTTGGCGTGACGTTTGAGCCAGGCGGGAAGAAACGCCCAAACAGCACCACCGATGAAGCCAGCCCCGAGAGCAAGGGGGAGCGCGAGCGCTGCGGGCAGATCGGGCAGGTACAGCCCGGGCACCGTTGCGGCGATCGCGCCAGCAAGAAACTGACCCTCAGCGCCGATGTTGTAGTAGCCGACCCGAAAGGCGATCGCCACGGCAAGTCCCGTGAAAATCAGGGGAGTGGATGCCAGCAGCACCTCGGTGACGCCGTTGAGCGTCGACAGCGGGGTCACCAGATAGCGCTCGTAGGCGGCCACGGGGTTGGCGCCAGCGAGGCGAATGGGTCCGGCGGTTATCAGCAGGGTGATGGCCACAGCGATGAGCACCGCCGCCGGTGCTAGCCACCGCGACTCCCTGGCACGCAGCAGGATTCTCACGGTCGTTCATCCGTCCTTGTCGCAACGGCAGTGCCGTAGTCAGTGCTGGTGTGGCCTGTCATAAGCAGGCCAAGAGCTTCGGGTGTGGCCTCAGCGGCGGGTAGTTCGCCGACGATGCGGCCGGAGTAAATGACGGCGATGCGATCACAGATTCCGAGAAGCTCGTCGAGGTCTTCAGAGATCAGCAGAATGCCGGCGCCGTCATCGCGGAGGGCACGCAACTGCGAGTAGACGTAGTTGCAGGCTCCAATGTCGAGCCCCCGTGTCGGTTGCGAGGCGACGAGCGCCTTTGGCCCGCGGGAGATGGCCCGCGCGAGCAGCACCTTCTGCATGTTGCCGCCCGAGAGTGAGCGCACGGGGTCGCCGGGCTGCGCCCGAATGTCGAACCGTTCAATCAGACCATTCACATGGTCCTTCACCGCGCGGCGGTTGAGAAACGGACCCTTGGTGAAGCGATCAAGATCTTCGAGCACCAGGTTCTGGGCCACGCTCAGTGCGGGAATGACGCTGCCCTTGCGGTCTTCGGTCAGGCGTCCGAGCCCGGCACGAATGCGCCCGGCCGGGTCGAGGCCGCCGATCTCGGTCTGCGCGACCATAACCGAGCCGCGCTCGGCGGCGAGGGTGCCGCAGAGCACATTCACCAGCTCGGTTTGGCCGTTGCCGGATACTCCGGCAATGCCGAGGATCTCGCCCGGCTTCACGGTGAGGCTCACGGCATCGAGCACTCGAGAACCACCCGTCTCGAGAGTGAGGTCGGTGATCTGCAGGGCTGCGGCATCCGCGATCCCTGGGGTTGCGTCAGGAGGGATTGCGGGGGTCGCCGTGGGCGCCGCCTGGTTGTCGGTGTCGTTGGTGGGCGCTGGCGTGCTGACCTCTGCACCGACCATCAGTGCCGCGATGGCGCGGGGGTCGAGGCCCGCTGCGGGTCGTGACGCCACGATGCGTCCCCGGCGCAGGATGCTGATGCGGTCCGCGATGCTGGTGACCTCGTGGAGCTTGTGCGAGATGAAGATCACGCCCATGCCCGCCGACGTGAGTCTGCTGATCGAATCGAAGAGTTGCTCGACGTCTTGCGGCACGAGCACCGCGGTCGGTTCGTCGAGAATGAGAACCCGGCAGTCGTGGAACAGGGCCTTCACGATCTCGACCCGTTGGCGCTGGCCGACCGAGAGGTCTTCGACGATGGCATCCGGATCAATCGACACGCCGATGCGCGCGGCGGCGGCGAGAACCTTCTCCCGCGCCGCGGCTACATCGACCCTGCCGAGTCCGACCCCGGCGAGCATCAGGTTTTCGGTCACCGTCATGGTGTCGACGAGCGAGAACTCCTGGGTGACCATGCCGATGCCGGATGCCATGGCATCCGCTGGCGAGGTTATGCGCGTGGCGAGCCCACCGACACGAATCTCGCCGCTGTCGGGCTGGCTGAGCCCATAGAGAATGCGGGTCAGGGTGGACTTGCCGGCGCCGTTTTCGCCCAGCAGTGCGTGCACCTCGCCCGGCATTACCGACAGCGAGATGCCGTCATTGGCCACGACGGGGCCGAACGTCTTGGTGATATCGACAAGCTCAGCGAGGGGGACTTGTTGCGGGTCGGGGGGCGCGGCCACGCTGGACCGCGCCCCCGTCTCGGGTGTTACTGACACGCTATTTGCCTACTGTGGTCGAGCCTGCCGGCGCGTTCTCATTGATCGGGGTCTCGAAGGTTCCGTCGAGGATCTCGGCCTGGCGTGCCTCGACCTTCGCGATCAGATCGGCCGGGATTTCGTAGACCGTGGCGGAGTTGATCGGGGCGAGCGAGCTGCCGCCATTCACCATGAACGAATATTCGGCCAGGTTTACGCCCTTGTAGTTGCCAGCCACGACGGCCTCGACAATGGCGTCAACGGTGGGGCGCACGTTCCAGAGCAGCGACGAGGCGACGTAATCCGGGGCCTGGTCCTCCTGGTCGACCATCATTCCGAAGACAGGGATGCTGTGCTCCGATGCTGCAGCGATAACGCCGTCGCGCTCGGCAAACAGCACGTCGGCTCCACCGGCGATTGCCGCTTCGGCCGCCTGCTTGGCGGTGGCGGGGTCGAAGAACGAGTTGATGAATGAGACGGTAACCGTGGCCGCAGGGTTCGTCTCACCGACGCCAGCGATGAAGGCGTTGACGATGCGGTTTACCTCGGGAATCGGCATGGCACCGACGACGCCGATCGTGTTGGACTCGGTGAGTCCGCCCGCGAGCATGCCGGCGAGGTAGGCGGGGTCCTGCATCCAGTTGTCGAACACGCTGAAGTTGGGTGCCTGCTCGGAGCCACCGGAGCCGAAGGCAAAGGCGATGTCGGGGTACTCGGCGGCGACCTCACGCACGGCATCTTCGGCAGCGAAGGCGTCTCCGATGATGATGTCGGGGCTCTGGTTTGACGCGATGTCGCGCAGGGCCCGCTCCATCTCGTCTGCCGTGTGCAGGTTATCGATGTGCTTGTACTCGATCAGGCCGTCCTTTTCGGCGGATTCGAGCGCGGCGTGGATTGCTCCATCCCACGGCTCTTCGAGCGGGGTCGCATAGGCGCCAAAGACGAGGGGCAGACCGCTGGCCGATTCACCGTCAGCCGCAGGCTCTGCTCCGGTCGTTCCACCACAGCCAGCCAGCACAAGAGCGGCGACGGATGCGAGGCTGAGGGCTGTGAGTCCGCGTTTCACATAGCCGGGGGTGCGCGGTGAGCCTAGGGTCATGAGGGCCTTCTCTCGTGTGCATGCTGTGACAGGGGTGGCTCAATGCCACTCCATGAGATTAGGGGCGAAGTCAGATCCCTCGATAGAGACGGTATGTCATTTCGCTACGGTTAACGGTTGACATAATGTCCCTCTGTTGACACGCTAAAATCGTGAATCTGACCGTCGCCCAGCTCATCGCTTTGCCCGTGCTCGCGCGAGCCAGACCAGAGATCGTGTCTGGCCATGATCTTGAGGCCCGCGAAGTGCGCTGGGTGCACACGAGCGAGATCTATGAAATCTCGTCGCTGCTGCACGGGGGAGAGGCCCTGCTCACCACCGGCCTAGGGCTGGTGGCGCTGAGTCCGGATGCTCGGCGCAGCTATATCGCCGATCTGGCCAAGGTCGGAGTAGCGGCAGTTCTGTTAGAACTCGGGCGCACCTTTCCCGAGGCCCCGGAGGGCCTCGTCGACGAAGCCCGACGGGTCGGCCTGCCGCTGATTTTGCTTCACGGCGTCGTTCCGTTTATCGAGGTGACCGAGGTCGCGCACGCCCTCCTGCTCGGTGGCGAACTCGAAGCTCTGCGCGTCTCCTCGGCCGTCACCGAGCGACTGCTGCAAGCACTCGGCGAGGGCTCCGGACTCGTCGGACTAACCGGGCTCCTGAGTGAGATTGCCGGATGCCCCGCGTCGCTCTACGCAGCCGACTCCAGCCTCGTAGCGGGGGTGCCGCTGGACTTGCCTCATGAGCCCGCCCCCAGCGAGGCCACCCCGCTGCGCGTTGCGGTCATCGCGGCTGGAACCGTCTGGGGAGAGCTTGTGCTCGACGCCGAACCTTCTCCGCGGCTGCGAGCCATCGCCGAAAGCGCCGCACACGTTCTCGGAGCCGAAGCCGCCCGATCCCACGCGATACCCGTCAGCCGCGATCAGGCCCGCACCGAGCTCCTCCGCGACATCGTGACGGGGCGATACACGGGCGCTGCCGAACTCGCGACCCGCGCGCTCGGAGCGGGGCTCACCGTGCGCCCCGACCACAAAACGGTTGCCCTCTGCGTGCGCCCCCGCTCCGCACGATCAGCGGCGAGCACCGTCATGATCGCTGCGCGAGAGGCGGCCCGACGCGTGCTCGGCGCCGCCCTGGTGGCCGAAGTCGAGGGGGATGTGCTTGTTGCCGCGATCATCCGGCCGGCCGAACTGCGCCCCGTCGTCGCCCGGTTTGCCCACGCCGTCGAGGCCGAACTGCGGTCAACGTCGGGCGGCGGTGTCATGGTGAGCGCCGCCCAGCCCGTTGACGATATCCCTGCCCTCGTGAGCGCTTTTCCCAGCGCTCGAGAGACCGCGCGCCTCGCGATGCGTTTGACCCCCGCGGCCCAAGTGGTTTTGGCCATGGATTTCGCGCTCTACCAACTGCTGTCGTCTCTCGTCGACGACGAAGTTCTTGAGCGATTTGTCAACGACCAACTCGGCCCCCTGCTGACCCACGATGCGCGCACCGGTGCCGGGCTTGTGATGACGCTTGATTCCTATCTGGCCGCGGGGTTATCGAAGACCAAAACGGCTGAGGCGCTCGGCATCCGGCGACAAACCCTCTATGGCCGACTAGAGCGCATTAGCCGCATGTTGGGCGGTCTCGACCTCGACAACCGCGAACGCCGCACGGCCCTCGACCTTGCCCTTGTCAGCTGGAGATTGCGGGTCTCGGCCGCGAGCGGCTCGTAACGAGGCGCGCACCGACGAACACAGGGCGTTGCGTGTCGCGGCCTCAGGTGTCGTCCGCGTCCGCCTCCGCAGACTCCGCAACGGTGTCTGGTTCACCATCCACGGCGGCGAAATCCACACCGTACTCATCCTCGTCCAGGTGTCCCTCGATCGGCTGAATTATGCCCGGGCCCACTTCATCCTCAACGGTGCCCTCGACGGGTTCACCGGCGACCGCATCATTCGTCACGGTCTGCATCTTCTCCTCGGCAGCAACGAGCGGGTCGGCGGGGTAGTCATCATCGTCGGAGGGCCGCTCTCCGGCGGCACCGTTGGCCCGGCCACCGTCGACATTCGGGGTCTTCACTGTTCCCGTACCGGCCGGATCATCCAGCCCCTGTTCGAAGGGGAGCGCATCGTCGGGGCTATCTGCTGCGGCATCTGAGCGGGCTTTCCCCCCAGAATTCAAGTCGTCACGATTGTTCATGCGCACACGATAGGTCGGGTAGCCCTCAGGCAGCCGAATATGAGGCAAAGGTTCAGCACTCCAGCCTCAACTGCGGTCACCTCGGCGCATACCCCTGCGCCAGGAAGGAGCGCCCTGACAGAATGCAGCCCCGGCAGCGCAAGTCGCGCTTTGGCGTCTCCGCGTGACCTGCTTACCTATACTGCGAAGATGCCAAAAAC
>NZ_JBACFR010000017.1:0-5685 GCF_056262345.1 Homoserinimonas sp. | reverse complement strand
TCCGCGACGAGGGCGAGGCCTACGCGCGGCGGCTCACCAAGGCCGGGGTGCGCACAACCTGCGTGCGCTATAACGGCATCCTCCACGACTTCATGATGCTCAACCCGCTGCGCTCGTCTGCCGCCGCGACCGCGGCTATCGGGCAGGCCGGGCAGGTGCTGCGCACGGCACTGGGCACGGCACCAGGTACCCGCTGAAGCGGAAGGACCCACTGACCGTGTCTTCCCCCAGCTCCACCACCGTCGTGCTGGTGCACGGCGCGTTCTCCGAGAACTCCAGCTGGAACGGCGTGATCGAACGGCTGGCCCACGACGGGGTACGCGCAATCGCGGCATCCAACCCCCTGCGAGGTGTGGCGAGCGACAGCGAGCGCGTGGCCGACACCGTGCGGCGCGTCGATGGGCCGGTCGTGCTTGTCGGGCACTCGTACGGAGGCATGGTCACCACGCAGGCCGCGGCGCACGTCGGCAACGTCGAGGCACTCGTCTACGTGTGTGCCTTCGCCCCCGACACCGGAGAGAGCACCGCCCAACTCACCGGCCTCTACCCCGGCAGCACGCTTGGCGAGCGCGTCCTAGGCACCCCGCTGACCTCCGGTGGCAGCGATCTCACCATCCGCACCGAGCTTTTTCACCAGCAGTTCTGCGCGGATGTCGACGAGACCACGGCGATGCTCATGGCCGCGACTCAACGCCCGATCTCCGACCGTGCCGTGAACGAGCCACTCTCCACGCCGACGCCGGGGTGGCAGAGCATCCCCTCCTGGTTTGTCTACGGCAGTTCCGACAACAACATTCCCGAGGCCGCACACGTGTTCCTTGCGGAACGTGCCGGGTCCAAGGGCACGACCCGGGTTGACGGCGGCTCGCACGCGGTCGCGGTATCCCGCCCGGAGGTCGTGGCGCGCACAATCCTCGCGGCCATTGCGGGGTACCCGTTCGAAACCTACTCCCGCGCGTGAAACCGTGCGGTACCCAAAAAGAAAGGAAGAAAACCATGAACAACACGAATAACGCAATCAAGAACGTGGTGCTGGTGCACGGCGCGTTCGCCGACGGCTCCGGCTGGCGGGGCGTGTACGACATACTGACGGCCCAGGGCCACCGGGTGACGATCGTGCAGAACCCGCTCACCTCGTTTGAGGATGACGTCGCGGCCACCAGGCGGGTGCTCGACCTGCAGGATGGCCCCACGATCCTCGTCGGCCACTCCTGGGGCGGCACGGTCATCACCGAGGCGGGCAATCACGCTGCCGTCGCCGGCCTGGTGTACGTGTCGGCGCTCGTTCCCGACGACGGCGAAAACACCGCGAAGCAGTATGAGGGCTTCGCTCCCACGCCGAACTTCACGATCGATGTCGGCGACGACGGCTTCGGCTTTCTCAACCACGACACGTTCAAGATCGGCTTTGCGGCAGATGCGAGTGACGAGGACGCTGCGTTCCTCCGCGACTCGCAGGTGCCGATCAACATGTCCGCGTTCGCCACCCCGGTGACGCGCGCGGCCTGGAGGGACAAGCCCGCGTGGGCCGTCATCGCCACCGAGGATCAGTCCTTCGACCCCGCAATGCTGAAGCACATGGCGACGCGTGCGAACGCGGAGATCACCTACGTCTCCGCAAGCCACGCGGTCTTTATGACCCAGGCCGGAGCGGTGGCGCAGACCATCCAGACCGCAGCGGAGAACGCTCTGGCCCAGGTGCAGGTGGGCTGACTGAACTCCACCAGGTGAAGCCGGCTCGCCCTCAACGAGCGAGCCGGCCGGTGCTTCCGACAGGCCTCCGCCTGGTGACGACCGCCACCGCGGCCACCACTATGAACGCGCCGACCACTACGAAGCCGAAGTACGTGGTGTCGATGGGGAAGGCGAGATTCGCCGCGGTCGCCTGGCTCAGGATTTCGGAGAGTCCCACCGCTGCAACGAGCAATGCCGATGCGACAGAGAGTGAGGTCACAACGAGGTTGTAGCGCAGGTTGCGGCCAGCGTGCTGGCCAGCCCAACGGTAAAGGCGCGACATAAAAGCGCCGTCGAGGGTGTCAAACAGGCTCATTCCAGCGGTAAAGAGCAGCGGCAGGGCCAGCGCGAGCGCCCACGACACCTGGAATGAAGCGAGGCCCGTGGTGATGAAGAGCCCGATCGTGGCGGCGGTGTCGAAGCCGAGACCGAACAGCAGCCCGAGGGGATACATGCGCCCCGGTCGGTCGACCAGATTGGCGATGGGGCGAAAGAGCCGGAACATCGGCCCGATTGGGCCGCGGGCGGGCGACTCGGCTTCGGCGCTGCCGGTTGCAGTATGGCGCTTGACGAGCCGCACGAGCGAGTGCAGGTTCACGATGCCGAACGCGAGCACAAAGAGCACTGAAATGCTGAGACCCCAGAGGCCCGCCGCGGTTCGAATGGGAGAGGAGTCGTCTTCGATCACCGCGACCAAAAAGTGCACGCCCGCCGCCAGCAGGATGACAGTCCCCACGACCACGGTGGAGTGGCCGAGCGAGAACCAGAAGCCGACAGAATGGGCGGGCACGCCGGGTGCACTGAGTTTGCGCGTCGCGTTGTCGATTGCCGCGATGTGGTCCGCGTCGAACGCGTGCCGCACTCCCAGAACGTAGGCGGCAACAGCAAGTCCCAGAACGAGCAGGCCATCCTTGCCCATCAGGATGGCGACAACGGGGAGGCCCCATCCGACTAGGTGAAGGCCCGCGATGGTAACGACGATGCCGATCGTCGACGTGGCAGGGGCTCGCAGTGCTGGGGATGGGGTCACGAGTGGGTTCCTATCTGAGAGGGAGAGAGACTGCTGGCGGAGCGAGCGGGAGCGGCAGGGGCCGCGTGAACAGAGCGGGCGTGCGCGCGCCAGCTTTCCCACACCGGTGTGAGCAGGGATCGGTGCGCTTCGTGGTGCAGAGAGCGCGTGATGCTCCCCTCTCCCTCAAGCTCAAACAGTTCTGTGCACGGGGAATCGCGGGCGATGCTCCCGGCCGCGTCTGCCGGAGCACGGGTCCCTAAGAGCACAACGGAATCGAGCACCCGGTTGTCGCCGAGAACTCCGGGAACCGGGTCGGTGCCCGACACTGTGAGATGTTCGACAAAGATTGCCTCGGTGCGTGCCAGGGCGGAGGCCTCGGTGTGTGGCACGGCCTGCACGGTGGTGCGCAGGCCGATCGTGCCACCGCGTTCACCCGTGCGCCCCAGCACGATCGTCTCCCGCAGGCACGCCAACGCCCCGTGACCTCGCAGGTCGATCGCGGTGCGCCGGTCGACATTGGCGCCGTCGGCGACTACGAAGGGCAGGCCGTGCCACAGCAGCAGCGCGTTCTCCTCCACCGTGGCCTCAACGAACCATTCGGAGCCTCGGCCGTCGGCGTTATAGGCAACGGTTCCCCCGATGTCCTCCAGCTCCAGCGTGCAGCCGACTCCGACGCTAATGGACACACGCACACTGTCTCCGCCCAGCAACAGAGCGCCGCCGGCGACAAGGGCTACCCGGGCAAAGTCGGGGCCAATGTCAATGACGCGCGGCACGAGCGCCCCCGCACGGGTTGTCAGGCGGGCGCGACCGGCGTCCGCTGCGAGGTGGATGTCTGTCATGGCCAAGGAGGTCGTCGGCGGTGTGCGCTACGGGTGAGAGTGAGCGGTCTGGCCGTCGTGAGAATGCTGGCCGTCGTGAGAATGCTGGCCATCGTGGGAATGCTGGCCGTCGTCGTGGGTGTGCAGGGTTCCGACGCCGCCCTCTTCGTCAGCGTGAAAGTGGGGCGCCATGGGGCCGGGATCCTGGGGGGTGTGGGTTCCTGCTCGGTGCTCCACGAGCAGCCCGCGCACCCACGCCGCGAGCGTCTCGACGCTGGCAGCATCGGCACGAGAGAGAGCCAACACCTGGCGTCCCTCTCGGGCAGCTTCGGCGTCGGCCACCATCGTGGCAACATCCACCCCGACGTAGGGTGCGAGGTCGGTCTTGTTGACCACCAACAGGTCGGCGCGGGCGATGCCGGGGCCGCCCTTGCGGGCGACGTCTCCCCCGCCAGCCACGTCGAGCACGAAGATTTGTGCGTCGACGAGGGCCGGCGAGAAGGTTGCGGTGAGGTTATCGCCACCGGACTCAATCAGCACCACGTCGAGCGGGGAGAAGTCGCGCTCCAGGTCTTCTACTGCGAGCAGGTTGACGGTGATGTCGTCGCGGATGGCGGTGTGCGGGCAGGCGCCGGTTTCCACCGCACGAATGCGGTCGGGCTCCAGCACGCCGGCAGAGCGCAGAAAGCGGGCATCTTCGTCCGTGTAGATGTCGTTGGTAACGACACCGAGGCGAAGCTCGCTCGCAAGCGCACGGCAGACGGTGGCAATCAGCGAGCTTTTTCCCGTTCCTACGGGGCCGGCGACGCCGAGGCGGAGGGAGCGCGCTGGTGCGCTGGTGGAGGCAGATGAGGTCTCAAGCACGAAATAGCCTTTGCGTTGTTCGAGAGTGGGCTTCTGCCCACCCTTCGCTTTCGGGAGCTCCCCACGCCGGGATGGCGTCGGCAGAAGTCAGGGCGGCGAGGTCGATGACAGACTCTTCCGCTGCGGCACATGCCGCAAGCACCCAGCCCGGGGGCACGGCGGGGTCAAGGGGCTCGAGTTTTAGCAGGGCGGCGGCAATGGTCTGCGCGTCGTCATAGATGACCAGTCGCACGAGGCTCTCGGCGTCGAGGCCGGCGGCGGCGGCAATGACGCCGAGCAGCACCGGGCGCGACAGAGTGGGCCCGGTCGGCATGAGCGGCTGCGTCGCTGCCACGGCAGGATGGCTCGCCCAGAGGGTCTGCGCGAGTCGCTGGTAACCGCGCGCCAGCGAGCGCGAAACATCGCGCACAGCGCGGCTTGGAGTGCGGGCCGCCCAGGCTCGGTCGACTGCGGCAAGGGAGAGAACAAGCTCCTGCCACGAACCCGTCGCGTCGGCGGCCCCGAGCAACGACACGTGCCGGGCAACGACCGCTGTGCCGGCCTCAACCAGGGTCACGGTGCACGCCCGGCCGCGCATATAGGCGGGCACCTGGGCGGCGGGCATTCCGCCCGCCAGCGCAGGTTCAAGCCCGGCGGAGTGAACATGGCCACCCACAGGCAACCGGGCATCGGCGAGCATCATGGCGATGGTCGTCGATGTCAGCCTTGTAGAGGGCTGCTCTGCGGTTGTCGCGTTCATCATCGAGCGGCCTAGAACATCGTGTACAGCTGCGCCAGTGGCACACGACCGACAGGGGCGGGCACCACGAGCTCACCATCGATCGAGATGTCGAAGGTGTCGGGGCGGATATCGATGCGCGGCAACACGTCGTTGTTCTTCATGTCCGCCTTGCCGATGTCTCGGGTGGGGGCAACGGCAGCCAGCCGCCGGCGCAGGCCCAGTCGGTCGGCGATGCCGTTTTCTAGGGCCGCCGGAGACACGAATGACACCGAAAGGTCTGCGCCGATGGTGTTGGTAAAGGCCGGGCGCATCATGACGGGTTGTGGAGTGGGGATGGAGGCGTTGGGGTCGCCCAGCGCTCCCCAGACCAGCCCACCGCCTTTGATAATCACGGAGGGTCGGATGCCAAAGAACTTCGGCTCCCAGAGCACGAGGTCGGCGAGTTTTCCCACTTCGACCGACCCCACCTCTGAGTCGATGCCGTGCGCAACAGCGGGGTTGATCGTGTACTTGGCAACGTAGCGGCGCGCGCG